>NZ_WSTA01000004.1 GCF_009789225.1 Agromyces seonyuensis
CTTCCGAACCCCCGCAAAACCAGGGATCCAGGCGGTTGCACCCGGGGTTCCAGTCCGCGTTTTCCGCTTCCTGCGCCTCCGGGGCAACGAGGGAAAACATTACGCCGAACCCGCCCACCCCGCAAACCCAGCCCACACCCCGGGCGTGTCGCACCCCAGCACCCCACCCAAACCCCCGACCACGCCCGAATCGACCGCGCGGACGCGCTCCGCGACCGGTCTGATCGCGACCAGCGCCGTCGCGAACGGTGCCGTCGCGAACGGGGCCGTCGCGGGCGAGCGATCCGAGCGGGCCGGCCGCCTCGCCGTCCCTGGTGGGCAGCCGGTCAGCAGAGCACACTGACGGGATGCCGACCTTCGACGACGTCCGGGACATCGCACTCTCCCTCCCCGGCGTGACCGAGGGAGTCGAGGGCCACCGCGGCGGTGCGGCCTGGCGGACGGCCCGCGGGATGGTCGTGTGGGAGCGCGGCCCCGGTCGGACCGATCTCGAGCAGCTCGCCGAACTCGGTCGGAGCTGGCCCGACGGGCACGTCGCCGGCGCGCGAACCGACGGCGTCGAGTCGGCGGCCGCCTTGGTGGAGACGTTCCCCGAGGCGTTCTTCACCATCCCGCACTTCACGGGCTACCCGGCGGTGCTCGTGATCCTCGACACCGTCGACCCGGCGCAGCTGCGCGAGGTGATCGTCGAGGCGTGGCTCACGCGCGTGCCGGCCCGGGTCGGTGCCGCGTGGCTCGCGGGTCAGGGGAACGCCGAGGACCGCGAGCCCTGAGGACGTCGCCTCCGGGGAGCGGCCCGACGGTCATCCGCGCCCGCCGTCATCCGCACCCCGCGGGCCCGGTCGTCATCCACGCCGGCGGTCATCCGCCCCGGGCTCGCACTCCGCTCTCGCGCGCCGTGCGGGTGAGGGGCGCGAACCTACTGCTCAAGCCCCGCCGCGTAGACGAGGAGCGCGTCGCGCACGAAGGTCGCACCGTCGACGCCGCCGTAGTTCGCGGCGAAGCGCTCGTCGGCGACGTACATCTCCGCGAGCCCTTCGAGGTAGCCGCGCTGCGGCCGTCCCAGTTCGGATCCCGGTGTGCCGGGGATCGCGCCGAGCCACGCGGCGTGCCGCGCGGCGAGCTCCTGCGCCGAGGTCGACGCCGGGTCGATGCCGGCGGCGGCCGCTTCCTGCCAGTCGGTCGCGAGCCGGTCGGCGCGCGCCTTCCATTCGGCCTGGCCCTCCGCGCCGAGCCCTCGCCACCAGGCGTCGCTCGAGCGGTAGGCGTCGGCCCCCCAGCGCTCGGCGACCTCCTCCTCGTACTGCGTGTGATCGAATCCGTCGAACATGTCGGCCTCCATGAGCCCTGCTCCTTCGTCGAGTGCGGTGATGGTGCGCTCGACCGCCGCGATCTGGCGGCCGAGTCGTTCGCGCTCGCGTTCGAGCGAGCGCAGATGGGAACGGAGCGCGACGGGCGCCGAGGCCTCGGTGTCGAGGACGTCGGCGATGTCGCCGAGTCCGAGGCCGAGATCGCGCAGCAGCAGGATGCGCTGCAGCCGCACGAGGGCGTCCTCGTCGTAGTGGCGATAGCCGTTGGCCGCGACGCGGCTCGGCGGCAGCAGGCCCAGGTCGCCGTAGTGGCGGAGGGTGCGGCTCGTCGTGCCCGCGAGGCGCGCGACCTCCTGGATCGACCAGTCGGTGCTCGTTCGTCCGTTCATGGTGTCCACGCTAGGAGTTGACGCCACGTCAAGGTCAAGCGCTGCCACGAGCCGTTCGTCCCGAGCGGTTGCGATACGCCAGACTCGCGATATATCGTGACATTGCGTCAACGCGATATAACTCGATCCTCAAGGAGCATGCCATGGCCATCGAGAAGTGGCTCATCACCCCCGGCCAGACGAAGGTCATCGACCTCGAGCTCGTCCGCTCGCTCAAGGTCTCCCTCATCGGCGGCAAGGTGGACGTCATCGCCCACGACGAACCCGGCGCCCGCATCGTCGTCGACGAGGTGACCGGCAAGGACCTCGAGATCAAGATCGACGGCGACCGTCTCGAGATCGACCACCCCCAGCTGCGCTGGGACAACTGGATCGACGTCTTCAAGGGCTTCCGCGGCAACGCCCGCGCGACCGTCTCGATCCTGGCCCCGCGTTCGGTCGCCCTGAAGTTCGGCATGGTCTCGGCCGACGGCCTCATCTCCGGCTTCACGGGGTCCGCGAAGCTCTCGACCGTCTCGGGCGACCTCGTCCTCGACTCCCACGTCGGCGACGTCGACCTCAACAGCGTGTCCGGCGAGCTCTCGGTCTCCCACCACGACGGCGGCGTCAACGTGCACAGCGTCTCGGGCGACGTCGTCGTCTCGGGCGACGTGACCAAGCTCAGCGTCGACACCGTCTCCGGCGACATGATCGTCGACGCCTCGGGCGTGCCCGACCGCATCGACACCAACACGGTCTCGGGCGACCTCACCGTGCGCTTCGACGGCACGAGCGGCGGCGCGCGCTACCGCGTCAACACCATCTCCGGCCTCATCGTGCTCGACGACCTCACCATCAAGGGCAACCTCGGCCAGGGCTTCGAACGCACGGTCGGCAACCTCGACGGGCAGTGGCTCGACCTCGGGGCCAACTCGGTCTCCGGCAAGGTCTCCGTCCTGCGCCGGACGGCGCCCACGGACTCGGCGCGCGAGGCATCCGCCGATTCGGGCGCCGGAGCGGGCGCATGACCCCGCCGGTCTTCGCGCACGGCAGCCTCCGCCTCTACCTGCTGAGCCTGCTCGAGGAGCGACCCCGGCACGGGTACGAGCTCATCCAGGCGCTCTCCGACCGGTTCGGCGGCACTTACTCCCCGAGCGCCGGCACGATCTACCCCCGGCTCGCGAAGCTCGAGGCGGAGGGGCTCGTCGCCAAGAGCGCCGACGGCCGCAAGTCCGTCTACACGATCACGGACGCCGGCCGTGCCGAGCTCGACGCACGCCGGCACGAGCTCGACGCCATCGAGGACGAGGTCGACGACTCCGTCCGGCGCCTGGCCGACGGCGTCCGAGCCGGGGTCGAGGATGCGATGCGCACCCTCCGTGCGGAACTCGCCACCGCGGCGCGCGAGGCGCGCAAGACCCCGTCGGCGCCGCCGCCGAAGGAGCAGCGGGATGCCTCGGGGCGGGCCTTCGAGGAGGCCGAGCTCGTGCTCGGGGCGTTCCGGCAGCGGCTCCGCACCGACCTGCGGACCCGCGCGCGACGGGGCATCCCGGAGGACGCGGTCGAGTTGCTGCGCGTGCGCCTCGACGAAGTGCGCCGCGACGTGCTCGCGCGGATCAACGGCTGACGGGCGCCCCCCGACCGGGGCACGCCCGCCCGCCGCGGGGAAAGGTAGTCTGTCAGGCACCCGGAACGAGCCCGGATAGCACCGAGGGAACCAGTGACGCTCAAGCAGATTCTCGCCGTGATCTGGCGCGCGAAGTGGATGGTCCTCGCGATCGTCGCGGTCTCCGTCGGAGTCTCGTGGTACGTGGTGAGCCAGGAGCAGGCGGTCTACTCGTCCTCGACCACGATCCGCCTCAGTTCCACGATGGCCGATGCCGCCGAATCCAGCGAGTTGTACGGCGTCGTCGTCGACGTCGATCCGACCGTGATCACGACCGACCTCGTACTCGGTCCGGCCTCCGACGCCCTCGGCGTCCCGCAGCGCGAGCTCGCCTCGACGACGACGGTGACGCTCGGCGACACGTTGTCCGCGATCATCACCATCGAGACGACCGCCGACTCCCCCGCCGCCTCGCGCGCCCGCGCGGACACGATCGCGAAGTCGTACGACGAGTACCTGCAGTCCGAGACGGCGCGCGTGCTCACGGTGCTCCAAGAGCAGCAGGCCGCGGCGCAGCAGGCCGCGATCGACGCCGAGAAGGCTGCGACGGCCGCACCGGACAGCGCCATCGCCCAGACGCAGCTCGTCACCGCGATCGGCGCGAACCAGACCGCGAAGCAGCAGGTCACCGACCTCACGGCCGACCCGCCGCCCACCAAGACGCTGTTCGCGGCGGAGCCCGGCGTGCGTCTCGGCACCTCGCCGCTCACGATCATCCTCATCGCCTTCGCCGCGAGCCTCATCGCCGCGATCGGCATCGCCCTCGCCCGCGACCAGTTCGACAACCGACTGCGCGGCGAAGAGGAGATCGAGGACCTGACGTCGCTACCGTCGATCGGCGTCCTGAGCCTCGACCGCGGTGTGGCGCGCGCCCAGGAGCGGCTGCCCGCCGCGAGCCGACGACGAACCGCCATCAGCGAAGATCTGCGCGCCCTGCGCACGTCGCTCCAGGTGGTGCTGCCGCGCCGACGCGGCATCCTCGTCATCACGAGCGTCGAGCCCGGCGACGGCAAGACCTTCATCGCCGCGAACCTCGCGCTCGCCTGGGCCCGCGCCGGCCGCAAGGTCGTGCTGGTCGCCGGCGACCTGCGCCGTCCCGCACTCGACGAGTACTTCTCGGTGGTCTCCGGGCTCGAGGGACTCGCCGACCTGCTCGACCCCGAACTGCGGGACGAACCCCTCACGGGCGAGGCCGTGCTCAAGCTCCTCGCGCCGAGCGGGCACCCCAACCTGCTGATCCTGCCGCCCGGCGCCGAGCCGATCGACCCCGCCGATCTCCTGGCCGGTCCCGACCTCTCGACCGTGTTCGCCGCCCTGCGCGAGGCCGCGGACATCGTCATCGTCGACTCGCCGCCGGCGATGGCGATCACGGACGCGAGCCTCTTCGCCGGCCACGCGGACGGCGTGCTCGTCATCGCCTCGGTCCGCCGCACGGATCGGGCTCACCTGACCCGCACCGTCGACACGCTGCAGGCGAACGGGGCGCCGCTGCTCGGCGTCGTGGTCAACCGCGCCAAGCGGCGCGTCCCGAAGTCGTACTCGCCGTACTACGTGCAACGCAGCCAGACCGCCGGCGACCGCCGTGCGGCGATGGCGCAGGCCGCGACCGCACCGGAACCCGAGATCGACGAGCACGACGCGCTCCCCGAAGAGCCCGAGTCGGAGACGACGGCCGCCCCCACGCCGCCGAAGTCGTCCGCGCCGAAGGACTCCCGTCCGTCGGGCCCGGGCCGCACGAGCGCCGAACGCGGCGGCACCGGCCGGCCGGGCACGGTCCGGTCGGGCAGCGATCGTCCGGGATCGGATCGATCGAGCTCGCGCAGCCCGTTCTCGGAACCCGAGGGTTCGGGTGACGACCGCAGCCAGGACGGCCAGGCGCTCCGTCGCACGTGGTGAACGCCGGCGGCGGGCGATCGAGGCGCGGGGAGGCCCGCGTCCCGGTCCCCGCGCGCCCCGTCATCCTCTTCGTCTGCACGGCCAACCAGTGCCGCTCTCCCCTCGCCCGCGCGATCGCCGAGGCGCACGCCGAGGGCATGCCCGTCGAGTTCGACTCGGCGGGCCTGCTGCGCGGCGGCGCCCCGATGCCGCGCACCGGGCTCGAGGTGGCCGCCGAATCGGGCCTCGACCTCAGCGAGCATCGCAGCCGGCGTTACGACCGGGCCGAGGTCGCCCACTACGACCTCGTGCTCACGATGACGCGCGAACAGGCCCGGGAGATCCTCGCGGAGAGCCCGGAACTCTGGCCGCGGGTCTTCACGCTCAAGCAGTTCACGCGATGGGCCGACGGCCGCCGCTTCCCGAAGCATGCGGACCTCTCGGGATGGATCGACGCCGCGGCGGCGGACCGCCAGCGCACCGAGCTGCTCGGCTCCGATCCCGTCGACGAGATCGTCGACCCGGTCGACCAACCGGTGAAGGTCTGGCGGCAGGTCGCCGAAGAGCTCGAGGACCACGTCGACCGGCTCCTCGCCTTCGTCGCCCCGCGTCGCGGGCGCCGACGCCGGGTCTGAGCGTCGGGCTGCCGCTCAGGCGGCGGCGCTCGGGTCGTCCGCGATCGCCGGCTCGGTGCGCTCCGCGGGCAGGTGCACCGCGGCACCCGTGACCTCCGTCGCTGCCGCGACCGGCGAAGCGGCGACGCCCATCCACGAGGCGATCTTCGCGCCGAATCCGCTGCCGTCGAACTCCCACGCCCGCGCTCGGCACGCGGCAGGGTCGGCTGTCGCGGCGACCTCGATCGCGCGGCGGAGCTCGCCGGCGTCCTCGCCGCGCAGGTGCGCTCCGGTGAGCCCGTCCTGCACCGTCTCCGCGGCGCCGCCCACGGGGTTCGTGATCACCGGCGTTCCGGCCGCGAGCGCCTCGACCGGCATGATGCCGAAGTCCTCGATCGGCGCGAACACGTAGACGAGTGCGCGGCGGTAGAGCTCGTGGAGCAGGGCGTCCGAGGGCCGGTCCACGAAGAAGACCGCACCGGGATGCGTGGCTGCGACCGCCTCGAGCCGGGGTCGGTCGGGTCCGTCACCGGCGAGGACGACCGGCAGGCCCGCCGCACGGCCCGCCTCGATCACGAGGTCGAGCCGCTTGTAGGGGACGAAGCGCGAGGCGCCGAGCACGAAGGAGTCCGGCAGTGCGGCGAGGGTCGCCTCGTCCCGGAGGCTGAGGGTCTCTCGCGCGCCGGCGATCGCGGCGACGTCGACCGGCGGGTGGATGACGGTGCTCTCACGTCCCCAGGCACGGGCGATCCGCTCGGCGACGAAGCGGCTGTTCGCGGCGATCGACGTCGCCTCCTGGGCCCGGGCGCGGTCGATGCGTCGCAGGGACGGCGACACCGCGCGGCCGACGACGCCGCTGCCGCGGCCGTCGAGGTCGGGCTCCCAGATGTAGCGGGCGGGGGTGTGCGCGTACACGAACTTGGGCACGTCCCGATCCGCGAGCGTCGCGTGGTGCGCGAAGAGGTGGCTCGACACGAGCAGCCAGTCGGCGTCGGGGTGGACGTCGATCCCGCGCCAGGCGCCGAGCATGAACGGCATCGCGAGCGCCTTGCGGCGGCGCAGCGGCGTCTTGGCGAGCCACGTCTGATGGAGCCGGCCGGGCGCGAAACGGTCGTCGACGTCGTCCCACGCGCAGAGGACGGGGGCGTCGGGGAAGGCGTCGGCGAGGCCGTGCAGCACGCGTTCCGCACCGCCGCGCGGCTCGAGCCATTCATGGACGATGAGGCCGCTCATCAGCCTGCTTTCAGGGGGTCGGTGCGAGCGCGATCCACCGGGACTGAGCGGATCTCACGTTCGAGAGGCTACGCAGCGATCAGCGCCTGGCAGGATTCCCAGTTCGGGTGACACTCGTTCGGGGGGCATCCAGCCGGGATGCGGGATGCACTCGGCCGCGGATCAGGATACGACCCCGCGAGCCCCCTCGATTTCGCCCAGGACGGCCGCCATCGCGGCGGCCCGTTCGGACCAGTCCGGGACGTCGTCGAACTCGAGCGACGGCGTCCCCGCGAGCGCCGACCGCACCACTGCCGACGTGAACCCGTCCCCCGATGCGACGACGAGACCGGGCTCCCCGTCGGCCTCGACGAAGCCCGCGACCGGTGCCGCCACGACCGGTCGTCCGGCGGCGCGGTACTCGTAGCGCTTGATCGGGTCGAGGCTGCCCGTGAACTCGTCGACGAGGTGCGGCACGACGAGCACCTCGGCGTGCTGCAGGTACGCCGCCACGGCGGATCCGGGCCGCGACCCGAGGAGCCGGATGCCGGCCTCGACCTCGAGCCGTGCCCGGTTCGCCTCGCCGAGGGCGACGGGGCCGAGCAGCACCAGAAGCGCGCCGGCCGCAGCGAGCGCGCGACCGGTCTCCACGACCAGGTCGACGTCGAGCCGGTCCTCGTGCAGGGTCCCCGCATACAGGGCGACGGGCCCGTCCGGCAGGTCGGCCGGGCGGGAATGCGGCGTGCGGGCGCGTGCGAGGTCGACGGCGTTGGCGATGAGCCGCACCGGCCGGGATGCGCCCTTGCTCGCGACGAGCGCGGGCGAGCAGACGACGACCGCCTCGGCCTCCGCGACGAGCGCCGCGTCGCCGTCGAGCAGTCGGGCGCGCTCGCGCGGCGGCCGATCGGCGAGGGTCCAGTCGTCGGTCACGTCGTAGAGCGTCGACCAACCGGTCTCGGCCCGCAGCCCGGCCCAGCGCGGGTCGTTGATCCAGAGCAGGGGCCGTACCGCCCCGAGGCGGCGGACGACGCGGCGGACCGAACGGCGCAGCAGGCGGTCGGCGAGCGGGCCGGCCGCGCGCGGCAGCCACTTCGTGGGCTCGAACGCGCGCAGACGCCCGGCGTAACCGGGGATCGACCGCACGCCGCTCCCCGTGCGGGGACGACGGCCGGACCGGGCGTCGTGCGCGGGGTCGACCGGCGGCTCGACGAAGAGCACCGAGAGGTCGGGGTCGGCGCGCAGCAGCCCGTCGACGAGGTACTGGTTGCGTCGCCAGACCTCGTCCCACGCCTCGAGCGAGACGACGACGAGGAGACGCCCGACGGCATCTGGCTCGGTGCGGGCGAACCCGGCGAGCGCCTCGGCCAGTCGCTCGCCCTGGCGGCGGGCGTCGAAGGCCTCGCGCTGGCGTTCGCGGAGTGCGGCGCCCGCGGCGTCGCGCGCCGGTGCGGAGCCGATGAGCCGCTCGAGGGCGCGGGCCGCGGCGACGGCGTCGTCCGGTGCGAACAGCGCCGCGGCGTCGCCCGCCGAGCCCGCAGTCTCGAGGTGACCGCCGCCCGCGGCGGCGACGACCGGGAGCCCGTGCGACATCGCCTCGAGCACCGAGAACCCGAAGGGCTCGGCGGGCGCCGTCGCGAGGAACACGGAGGCTTCGCGGAAGCGGGTATCCATGTCGGCCTGGAATCCGACGAAGTCGACGGAGCCGGCGATGCCGAGCCGGTCGGCGAGCTCGCCGAGCGCCGCACGCTCGGCGCCATCGCCTGCGAGCACGAGCCGCCACTCGCCGCGGTCCGCGACGAGCGCCCAGGCTTCGAGCGCGAGCGCGGTGCGCTTCTCCGCCTCGAAGCGCTGCGCGACGAGCACGCTCGCCGAGCGCCGCTCGCCGTCGTCGTCGAGCGACGGCACGCCCGGCGCGATGACACGGGACGCTCCTTCGACGCGGTCGGCGATGAACCGCGCGCCCGCGATCTGCCCCGCGAGCCGGCCGGCGATCCACCGACCGGCGATCCGACCGAGCGCGTTCGATCCCCGCGTCGCCGCGAAGTGGCGCACGCTCACCACCGGGATGCCGCGACGTGCACCGAAACGGCAGGCGACGAGGTCGGCGGCGGTCATGTGGGAGACGAGCAGGTCGAGCCCGCCGAGGCGGCCGAGCGCGGCGTTCGCGGCCGGGAGCGTCGCACCGGGGAGCCAGCGGACGCCCGCCGCCTCGAGCGGCCCCCGCATCCGCCGTTCCTCACCGCCGACGACCGCGACGTCGTGGCCGGCGGCGCGCTGAGCGAGCGCCACGCCGAGTACGTACCGCTCGGTGCCGGCGAAGGCGTCGGTGACGACGACGTGCGCGGTGCGCGGGCGGCCGGGAGCAGTCTCCGCCGCGAGACGGGCGGCGCGTTCGGCGTCCTCGAGGGCCGCGACGGGACCGCGGGCGAAGAGGTCGCGGCGACGACGGGCCTCGGCGCCGCGCTCGCCCGGCAGCACGAGTGCGCGCGCGGCCGCGCCGAGGAGGTTGGCGAGCCGGTACGCCTGCCAGCCCGCGGCGCCGTAGTGCTTGCGCTGGTAGCGCTCGGCGCTCGCGTAGAAATGCCGTTCGCGGACCGCCGGATCGCCGCCGGTGCCCGCGCCCTCGTGGGTCGCCGACGTCGGCACGACGTCGATGCGCCAGCCGGCGCGGCGCGCGCGGTACTGCCAGTCGGTCTCCTCGGAGTACAGGAAGAACCGCTCGTCGAGTCCGCCGAGGGCGTCGACCGCCTCGGCGCGCAGGAGCAGGGCCGAACCGATCGCGAAGCCCCATCGCCGACGCAGCCCGCCGAGCCCGAAGGCCTCGATCCACGCGCCGAGCGGGGTGGGGAACGGCCAGCGCACCCGCACCGGCTCGCCCGTCGCGGCGACGGTCTGCTCGGCGCCCACCGCGGCGGTGCGCGGCGCCGCGCGGAGCGCCGCGTGCATGCGCCGCACGTCGTCGGGTCCGATCCGGGCATCGGGGTTCAGCAGCATAACGTCCCCGCCGAGCCCCGTCGCCCCGCTGAGTTCTGCGAGGCCGAGGTTCACGCCGCCCGCGAATCCGCGATTGCCGCCCGCGTCGAGGTAGCGCGCCCCGTGCGCCTCGGCGACGGTTCGGGTGCGCGGCTCCGAGGAGTTGTCGACGACGAGCACCTCGAAGGCGCCGTCGAGGGCGGCGAGGCAGCCGTCGAGCTCGTCCGGCGGGCCGTAGGCGACCACGACGATGCGAGGCGGGACGTCGGCCGCCGCATCGTCGGTGCCGAGCACCGTGCGGTAGAGCGCGGCCTGCTCCGCGGCGACCGACTCCCAGGTGAAGTCCGCGGCGTGCGCCGTCCCGGCCGCGCGAAGCTCCGACCATCGGGCGAGCGCCTCGTCGAGCCCCGCGGCGAGCGCCTCCGGATCACCGGGCGGGACGATCACGCCCGCCGTCCCCACGACGTCCGGGATCGCACCCGAATCGCTGCCCACGACGGGCACGCCCGACGCCATGGCCTCGACCGCCACCCGGCAGAACTGCTCGAGCCAGGTCGGGGTCGGCAGGCTCGGCACGGCGACGACGTCGAGGGCGCGGTAGCGATCGGCGAGTGCACCGTCGGCGGCGAAGCCGGCGAACTCCACCCTCTCGGCGATGCCGAGGTCCGCGGCGAGCCGCTCGAGTGCGGGGCGCTCCGGCCCGTCGCCCGTGATGACGAGGCGGCGACCCGGCCGCAGCGCGATCGCGCGCAGCAGCACGTCGACCCCCTTGTGCGCCTCGAGGCGCCCGACGTAGCCGACCACGGCATCCTCGCCCGGCGCGTCGCGGTCGGCGGGCGTGAAGACGTCGACGTCGACGCCGAGGGGGATGAGCCGCGCGGGTCCTGCCAGCCCCTTCTCGGTCAGGATGCGTCCCGCCTCCGCGTTGCAGACGTACGCGCCCGCCCCGTGACGGAGTGCTGACCGCTCGAACCAGCGGAACGGCACCGGATAACGCTTCGCGAGGTTCTGCGCCGAGTACATGACGAACGGCGCCCGGATGCCGCGCAGGCGCATGAGCAGGCGCACCTCGGCGACCGCGAGCGAGTTCGGCTCCTCGTGCAGGTCGACGACGTCGGGACGTCCGGCGAGGGCGCGCCAGATCGGTCGCGGGTCGTAGAGGAAGACGCTCGGATGCCGGCCGAACGTGCGCGCCCCGCGCACCCACCGCGCGTCGCCGCCGGGGCGGAGATCGAGGTCGCGGCCGCCCTCGTTCCACCGCTTCGACGACACGAGCGCCACTTCGAGCCCCTGGCGGCGGAGCTCGCGCTCGCGCTCGCGCCACGCGTCGACGACGGCGTGGTGGGCGATCCGCAGGACGCGCAGGCGACGCGGGTCGGTCATTCGGCGGCTCCGTTCGGGCTCAGGCGGGGTCGAGGGCCGACTCGAGGATGCCGCGCAGCGTCGTCCACGACCACCCCCAGTCGTGGGCGAGCGCTCGCTCGCGCGCCGCGCGCTGCAGCGCGCCCAGGCGCTCCCGGTCGTCGGCGAGTCCGGCGATGACGTCGGCGAGGGCGTCGGCGTCGCCCGGCTCGACGAGCACGCCCGCGTCGCCGAGCAGCTCGGGGATGCCGCCGACCCGGCTTGCGACCACGGCCGCGCCGCTCGCCATCCCCTCGCCGATGGTGAGCGGGCACGGGTCGGCCCACTGCGAGGGCACGACGAAGACGTCGGCACTCGCGAGCAGCGCGGGCAGCGCGTCGCGGTCGACGAACGGTTCGAACCGGATGCCCGGGGCATCGCCCGCGAGGTCGCGGAGACCGCGTTCGTAGTCGGAGAGGTCGTCGCCCGCGGCGAATCCGCGGCTGCCCACGAGGACCACCTCGACGTCGGCGCGGTCGAGGCGGCGCGCCGCCCGCACGAGGGTCTCGGCGCCCTTGTCGGGGATCATGCGCCCGACGAAGCGCACGCGGAGCGGGCCGACCGGGCGCGCGTCCGCAGGCGCGAAGCGCTCGGCATCCACGCCGTTGACGACGACGTGCACGCGCTCGGCGAGCTCGGGCGGGAGCTGCGCGCGGTAGCTCGCCGCGAGGGCCTCGCTGACGCAGACGATCGCGGCGACCTCGCCGAGGCTGCGTCGCATCTCGGCCCGGCTCATGGTGCGCAGGAGCTCGTTGTGCGCGTAGAGCACGACCCGGTGACCGGTGCCGCGGAGGAGTTCGGGCAGGATCGGCGCGTTGTGGGCGAGCACGATCGAGGGCGGCCGGGCCGCGATGGCGTCGGCCTGCGGCGCCCAGTACCGACGGGTCGCCGAGCGCGGCATGCCGAGGCGCGCGAGCCCGAGCTCGATCGCGCGCTCGCGGCCGCTCGGCGCGCCGGTGCCGACGTACTCGACGATCTCGGCGCTCGGGTAGCGCGGGCGGAACGTCGACGCGTCGATCGCCACGGACTGGCGACCGCCGTCGGGATCGCGTTCCGCGGCGCGCGCGAGGCCGTCGACGACGGTCGGCACCGCCGAACCGGTGCGCGGGGAGTAGTGGTCGCCCGGGGTGATCGCGTGGATGACCGGGATCACGACGAAGCGCCGTCGCTCGGTCGTCCCGCTCGGGCCGCGATCGGCCGTCGTCGTCCCGTCGGCGGTCCTTGCGCCGCCGCTTCGGCGAGCGCGACGCGATCGATGCCGAGGGCGCGGTCCCGCTCGCGGACGCCGTAGCAGATCCCCGCGATGATCCAGAGGAGCGAGGCCTGGCCGGCCACCCAGTAGAGGTCGAACTGCGCCTGCACGAACCTCGTCGCGATGATCGCGACGCCCACGGTGCCGTAGACCGGGTCCATGCGCAGCAGCAGCCAGGCCGCCGCGGCGAACATCACGAGGAAGCCGATGAGCCCGACGACGCCCGTCGTCGTGAGCACTTCGAGCTCCGCGTTCGGCGGCTGGAACTTCTCGGGGAAGCGATCGGTGTACCACCAGCGCATGCCGACGCCGAAGAGCGGCGAGGTCATCCAGATCCGCACCGACTCCTCGTACCAGCTCACGCGCTGGTTCGCGGAGTTGTACTGATTGCCGGACGCGAGCTGCTCGTTGACGTTGGCGAGCACGAAGACGGATGCCGCGGCGCCGAGGAGCACGAGGAAGATCACGCGCCCGCGCTTGACGGCGCGGAGCCGGGGTCGGGCCGCGACGATGAAGATGCCGACGAGGGCGCCGATGATGGCCTGACGCGACTGCGCCGCGAGGATGCCGCCCGCGCAGATCACGGCGATCGTGTAGGCGAATCGCCGGCTCCAGGACAACCACACGGGTCGGGCGCACGCGATGACGAGCGCCGCAGCGAGCATCCCGCCGATCGTGTTCTTGTGGAGGCCCGGGAGGAAGACGGGCACCGTGAACAAGGACGGGAGCGCGACGACGACGGCGGCGACGCCGATCGAGGCGCACACGAGGCAGTAGATCGTGATCGCCAGCGACCCCTTGCCCTCGCGACCGAGCGCGAACCCGACGACCATGCTGCCGAGGACGAGGACGACCTCGTGGAGCCACTCCACGAGGTTCGCGTCGTAGGGATTGAGGATGAGCGTCGGGACGGTCAGCGCGAGGTAGACCGTGCCGGCCCAGATGAGCGGCTGCAGGGCGATGCCCCCGCGGCCGCGCAGGAGGAAGATGCAGATCGCGAAGGCGGCGGCGAGCACGAAGTCGGAGACGCTGAGCACCCCGCCGACGCGTTCCTGCACCAGAGTCGCCCCGAGCGCCAGCACGGGGATGACCATCAGGTCGAGGGCGCTCGCGCCGATGAGGAGCACGACGAGGGCGATGGGCAGGGCCACGTCGGGCGCCTGCGCGCTGACGAACCCGAGCACGACGCCGACGCCCACGACCATCGCAGCAAGGGCGATCGGACTGCGGACGAGGGCGAGCTTCTCCCGGAATCCCCGCTGCACCTGGCCATGATAGGGGGCGCCCGTCGATCCCGGCTCCCCCAGATCCGGGGTCGCACCCCGTCGCGGGCAGCCCCCAGAACAGGGGAGATGTCCCGTTCCGACGTCGCGTCCCGGGGTTCCCGCGGTTAGATTCAAGGCATGCGCCCGTCCCGTCCGGGCTCCTGCCGCTCCGAAGGACCCGCCCCATGAACGTCTCGATCATCGTCCCGACGTTCAATGAGGGCCCGAACATCGCCGAGCTGCTGCGTCGGATCGCGGCCGTCCTGCCCGCCGACTCGTACGAGGTCCTCTTCGTCGACGACTCCACGGACGACACCCCGGCGATCGTGACCGCGTGCGCCGCGGAATCCGAGGCGCCGGTCCGGCTCATCCACCGGGATGCTCCCGACGGCGGGCTCGGCGGTGCCGTGGTCGAGGGGCTCGCCGCGGCGCGGAACCAGTGGTGCGTCGTCATGGACGGCGACCTCCAGCACCCGCCGGAGGTGCTGCCCCGGCTCATCGAGCGCGCCGGCCAGGGCGACGCCGACGTCGTCGTCGCCTCCCGCTACGCCGCCGGGGGCACGTCCGCCGGCCTCGCCGGGTGGCTGCGCACGGCGGTCTCCCGGCTGTCGACGCTCGTCACGAAGGCCATGTTCCCGGTGCGGTTGCGCGCCTGCTCCGACCCGATGACCGGGTTCTTCCTCGTCGACCGCGACGCGGTGCGCTCCGAGACGCTGAAGCCGCGCGGGTTCAAGATCCTGCTCGAGATCCTCGCCCGGGCCCGCTACCGCGTCGCCGAGGTGCCCTTCGATTTCGCCGAGCGCTTCGCCGGCCGGTCGAAGGCGTCGTTCCTCCAGGGACTGCGCTTCCTGCTCCAGCTCACGATGCTGCGCTTCGGCCGGATGTCCGGGTTCGCCGTGATCGGCGCGATCGGCGCCGTCGCGAACCTGCTGATCATGGCCGGCCTCCAATCGCTCGGCCTGGACTACCTGTGGGCGGCGATCATCGCGAGCGAGATCACGATCATCGGCAACTTCCTGCTCATCGAGCACTTCGTGTTCGCGGACCTCCGTTCGCACGCGAGCGCGACGTGGTCGAGGTTCGCGAAGTCCTTCGCCTTCAACAACGCCGAGGCGGTCATCCGCATCCCGGCCATGTCGCTGCTCATCGAGGCGACCCACATCCCCTCGGTGCTCGCAGCGGCGATCACGCTCATCATCGCGTTCGTGGTCCGGTTCGTCTTCCACTCGCTCGTCGTCTACGCGCCGAAGCACCTCGAGGACGCCGCCGCCGACCCCGCCGCGACGTCGGCCGCACGGGTGCGCACCGTCGACTGACGGCCCCCGTTCGCGGTCCTGCGGCGACGAGCACGACGCCTCTACCATGGGGACCACCTCGAACCCGGCCCCGATGTGAAGGATCCACGCATGGGCGATTCCCCCGCACCGCTCGTCTCGGTCGTCATCCCCGCCTACAACGCCGAGCGCACGATCGGCGAGACCCTCGCCGCCCTCGCCGCGCAGCGCCTCGATGCGCCGTGGGAGATCCTCGTGTGCGACAACGGCTCCAGCGACGACACGGCGGGCGTGATCGACGAGTGGCGCGACCGGCTGCCGCCGGTGACGATCGTGGATGCCTCGCACCGACGCGGTCCGTCGGCGGCGATGAACACGGGCGCGCGCACGAGCCGCGCCGAGTTCCTCGTCTACTGCGACGCCGACGACGTCGTCGCGGACGACTGGCTCGAGACCTTCGTCGAGGCGCTCCGCACGACGCCCTACGTCGGCGGGCACGTCGAGTACGACCGCCTGCGCGCCGAGGGCAGCATCTCGGTCAGCTGGAACGACGCCGGCCCCTTCGTCTTCACCCTCCCGGCGATGCCCGGCCTCGCCGCGACCGGGTCGGGCAACTTCGGCATCCGCCGCGACCTCTACCTCGAGGTCGGCGGGTTCGAGGAGGCGCTCGAGAGCTGCGAGGACGCGGACTTCTCGTGGCGCGTGCAGCTCACGGGCGCACCGCTCGTCATCTGCGACACCATGTACCACGTGCGCACGCGGCAGTCGCTGCGCTCGATCGCCCGTCAGGGCTATCACTGGGGCGCGTACCAGCCGACCCTCCGCCGTCGGTGGGCGCTCGTGGCCGCCGCCGTCGCGGACGACGCGGCCGCGGCCCCCGCAGCGGCGGGCACGGCCGCGTCGAGCACGCCTCCCGCGGAGGCCGAGCGGCGTCCCAATCCGATCGTCCGCTACTCCCGCACGATCGCCCGCCGCATCCGCGAGGGCCGCGTCCGCTCGCTCGCCGCGGACGTCACCTGGCAGACCGCGCACCGCCTGGGCCGCACGTTCGGCAAGGTCGACGAGTCGGTCGAGCAGATCCCCGCGTCGCCCGCGATCGCCGCCCGGGTGCGCGAGCTCCGCGCCGACCCGTGGCGCACGGCCGGGTCCGAGCGCACCGTCTGAACGACCAGCCCGTCGGTCGACGGGACCGTGGGCGACCCCTCGCGGCGGCAGCGGTGAACCGAGCTCAGCCGGCGACGGTCGCGTCGGCGCGCACCGCGGAGCGCCCGGTGCGGGCGGACTCGAGCGCCGCCTCGACCGCGGCGAGCGCCGCGGTTCCCTCCTCGAGCGTCGCGATCGAGCTCGGGAAGCCCGCGATCGCGTCGCGGAACGCCTCCAGCTCCGCGCGCAGCGGTTCGGCGTCGCCGACCGGCAGCGGGCTCGTGGCGCGGCCGTCCGCCGCGCGCACGCCGAGCGTGCCGGCCGCGGTGTCGGCCACGAGCACGCCCAGCTCGCCCGTGACGATCAGCAACCGTTCCCGTACGGGGCTGATCCAGTTCGCCGTCGCCTGCACGCGCACGTCGTCGCCGAGGAGACCGTCGACGACGAGCACGTCCTCGTGCGGATGTCCCGCCGCCCGCAACGACCGTGCCGAGATCGGCCCCCAGGCACCCCCGCCGAGCCACGCGGCCAGGTCGAGGTCGTGGACGGAGAGGTCCTTGCCGACGCCGACGTCGCGGATGCGCGCGGGGTACGGCGACTGGCGGCGCGCCTCGATGCGCGTGATGCGGCCGAGGCGGCCCGCGGCGAGCTCGGAGCGCAGCGCCGCGACCGCCGGGTTGAAGCGCTCGACATGGCCCACCGCACCGACGACGCCCGTCGCTGCGGCCGCCGCGGCGAGCCGCAGCCCGCCTTCGACGGTCTCCGCGACGGGCTTCTCGACGAGGAAGTGCACGCCGGCCTCGGCGAACTGCCGGCCGACCGGCTCGTGGGCGGCCGTCGGCACGGCGATCACGGCCGCGTCGATCCCGACGGCGAGCGCGTCGTCGACCTCCTCGAGTACCTCGAGCCCGCCCGCGACGCCGTAGGGATCGCCGCCGCGGTCGACGATCGCGACGAGCTCGAGCCCGTCGATCTCGCGCAGCAGCCGGGCGTGATGCCGGCCCATCGCGCCGATGCCGACGAGGGCGACGCGGAGCGCGCTCACGCGCCCGCCCCCGCGACCGCGGCGACCGCGGCCGCGATGCGCTCGAGATCGTCGGCGCCGACCGAAGGATGCACCGGGAGGGAGACGACCTCGGCGGCGGCGAGGTCGGTCTGCGGCAGGTCCGCACCGGCGTGCTCGCGGAGCGAAGGGAGCCGGTGCGCCGGGATCGGGTAGTAGACGCCGCTGCCGACGCCGTGCTCCTCCCGGAGCGCGGCGACGAACCCGTCGCGGTCCTCCGGCACCCGGATCGTGTACTGGTGGTAGACGTGCGTCGCCTCCGGCCGCACGGCGGGCGTCGTGACGATCCCGGCGAGCGCGGCGTCGAGGAACGCGGCGTTCGCGCGCCGCTGCGCGGTCCAGGCATCCACCTTCGTGAGCTGCACGCGCCCGATCGCCGCATGGAGGTCGGTCATGCGGGCGTTGAAGCCGACCACCTCGTTCTCGTACTGCCGCTCCATGCCCTGGTTGCGCAGCAGCCGTACCCGGCGGGCCGACTCCTCGTCGGCGAGCACCACCATGCCGCCCTCGCCCGCGGTCATGTTCTTGGTCGGGTAGAGGCTGAACATGCCGCCGTCGCCGAACGTGCCGACCGGGGCACCGCCGAGGGTCGCGCCGTGGGCCTGCGCCGCATCCTCGAAGACCCTGAAGCCGTGCTCGCGCTGCAGTGCGGCGAGCGCTGCCATGTCGGCCGGCTGGCCGAAGAGGTGCACCGGCACCACCGCCGCGGTGCGCGGCGTCAGGAGCGCGGCGACCGCCTCGGGGTCGATGCAGAACGTGACCGGGTCGATGTCCGCGAAGACCGGCGTCGCGCCCGCGAGCACCACGGCGTTCGCCGTCGCCGCGAACGTGAACGAGGGCACCACGACCTCGTCGCCCGGCCCGATGCCGATCGCGAGCAGCCCCAGGTGCAGGCCGGAGGTCCCGGAGTTGACCGCGACGACCGGCCGGCCCGGCGTGAAGCGCTCGGCGAACTCCCGCTCGAACGCCGCGACCTCGGGGCCCTGCGCGAGCATGCCGGAGGCGAGGACGCGGTCGACGGCGGCGCGTTCCTCCTCGCCGATCAGGGGCTTGGCGACGGGGATCAGGTCGAACTGGCGGGCGTCCGGCTGCAGGGTCATGTTGGGTCGCTCACTGATGCCGAGAGCACGCGGGCATCGATCGGGGTCACGGTGCGCTCCATCGTGCCACGCGGGCGCCGCGCGGCGCGCCCCGTTTCCGGGGGTCCCCCGGGGACCCGACGCCCCGTTCTGGGGGCTGGGCCGGGCAGGGGCGCCCGGGTACGATTCGGAAGCCGGCTCCGCCGGTTCCACCGTTCGGCCGTCAGACCGGACCCGGTCTGACGAAGGACGAACCATGTCCGAGCTCCGAGGCACGTCCTCCGCATCACGCTGGCTCATCGTCGCAGCATGGGCTGGCGTCGCCGTGCTCACCGCGATCCTGCTCATCACCAAGTACAGTGCGGCGAT
The DNA here is from genome assembly GCF_009789225.1 of Agromyces seonyuensis. Lineage (GTDB taxonomy): Bacteria > Actinomycetota > Actinomycetes > Actinomycetales > Microbacteriaceae > Agromyces > Agromyces seonyuensis. The sequence continues at coordinate 18,865 of NZ_WSTA01000004.1, forward strand.
CGCCGCCGACCCGACCGACGGCAGCCTCGAGATCTTCATCGAGGCCGCGCGGCTCGAGGCGTCGGGGGGCGACCCGTACGACGCCGCCGCACTCGGCGGCAGCTACCTCACCGGCTCCTATACCTACTCCCCCCTCGTCGCCTGGGCGCTCATGCCGTTCCTGCAGCTCGGCCTGTTCGGCCAGATCTGGACCGCATTCTGCCTGCTCTGCGGCGTCGTCGCCGTCGCGGCCGTCACCGCCACCTTGTGGCCGCGGCTCACCCCGTGGGGGCGCGTGCTCGTCGCCGCGGTCGGGATCGTCACGCTCGACTACAACGAGGTCGTCAACTGGGAACTCCTCGATGGGCAGTCCCAGTTGCCGGTGCTCGCCACGACGGCGCTCGCGGTGTTCTTCGCCGCCCGCACGCCCGCGGTCTCCGGCGTGATGCTCGCGCTCGGCGCCCTCGTGAAGACGTGGCCGGCCATGTTCGGTCTGTGGATCCTCCGCGCGCACAACCCGAACCGCCGCAAGGAACTCCTCGGCGCCATCGGGACGGCGGTCGTCTTCGTCGGGATCATGATCCTCGTCGACGGACCGAACAGCATCGCCGAGTGGGTGCAGCGCACGCTCGACCTGCGCGAGCAGCCCTTGCAGATCTACTCGGTCTGGTTCTTCGAACGCGAGCTGTTCGCCGGCTCCGCGGACCCCGTCGCGGCGGACGCGGCGCCGCTCGCGGGACGGATCGTGTCGTGGACGCTCGCCGTGATCGTCCTCGCGCTGCTCGTCCTCGCGCTCCGGCGACCCGGGGAACCCGGTTTGGCGATGTGGAACGTCGTCGCCGCGACCCTGCTGCTGCTGCCCGTCTCGCACCACTTCTACCAGCTCATCCTGCTGCCGATCCTCTGGCACTGGCTCGGCATCGCGCTCGCGGAGCGCCGGAAGCCGGACTCGTGGGCCCTCGTCGGGCTCATGGCGCTCTGGTGGCTCGTCGCGTTCCGCTTCGGGAACGACGGCGATCCGCTCGTGTCCTCGTTCGTCATCGTCACGCTCACCGTGCTCGTGTACGCCGCGTCGGTGCTCCTCGCCGCGCGCCGCGATCCGCTCGGGCTCCGTCTGCGCCGACGTCCCGTCGAGGGACCGGCCGCGACGGCCTCCGCCGACGAGGCCGTCACGGCGGCCCATCCGATCGGCGTCGAGTGAGCGCAGCCTCCCTGGTCGTGCGGCTCGGCGACCTCGAGAACGGCGCGGCGGTCCGCAACTCGGGGAGCTTCGCCGACCTCGCCCTCTACGGCGGCCGCATCCCGAGCGTGCTCGCCCGCGCCCTCGCGCTCTTCTGCGTCGACACGGACGAGCACCTCGTCGCCGTCACCTACGACGACGGACCCGGCGCGGACACACCGCGGCTGCTGGATCGGCTCGCGGAGCGCGGTGCCGTCGCGACGTTCTTCGTGCTCGCCGAGCAGGCCGAGCAGCATCCGGAGCTCGTCCGGCGCATCGTCGACGAGGGGCACGAGCTCGCGCTCCACGGCGTCGACCACCGCTCCCTCCGGGAGTACGGGCCCTGGGCCGGCGTCCGGAAGGTGCGCGAGGCGCGCCGCCGGGTCGAACGGATCGCCGGCATCCGCGTTCGCCGCTACCGGCCGCCGTTCGGCGAGTACACGACCGCGCAGGCGCTCGGTCTGCGCCTGTCCGGCCTCGACGTCGTGATCTGGTCGGCCGACGCCGTCGACTGGCGCGACGACGACGGGGACGCCGTCGCCGATCGCGCGATCGCCGCCCTGCACCCGGGCGCGATCCTGCTGCTGCACGATCACCGCGGCGACCCCGAGACGCTCCGGCCGGACGAGGCGCTGCCCGCCTTCGACCGCGTCGCGGTGCTCGACCGGCTCCTCGACGCGGCGACCGCGGCGGGCTACGGCACGGCCACGGTCGGCGGGCTGTCCGAGCGCCACTCGAACGTGCGCAGCCTCGCACGGTTCAGCCGGGCGGACTGACCGCCCACCGAGCGCTCAGCCGCGCGGGCGGCCGAGGCGGTCCCGGATGCGCCGGGCGGCGGGGAGCGCGGAGAGCAGCCCCGCGGAGCGGACGCCGCCGTACGCGACGAGCAGGCTCGCCTGCGTCCGGATCCCGGGGTAGAGGCGCTGGCTCTCGACGAAGCTCGGGTTGATGCACGGGTCGAAGTAGTCGGTGCCGGGCGTGCGAAGGATCTTGTGCATCGCCGCGGCACGGCCGAGGACGCCGGGACGGAACTTGTGGAAGCGCCGGTCGAAGGTGTCGACGAAGCCGAACTCGGCCGACGCCGACCGCAGGTTCACGGAGAGGTGCACGTCGGTGCCGCCGCCGCCGAGGACGTTGACGGTCAGCCGGCCGTCGGCGGCGAACGCCGCGAGGATCTCGGTGAACCAGCCGTCCTGCCCGGTGAGCCGGAAGCCCTCGCCGCCGCGCGCCGCGTCGCCCTTCCAGCCCTCGTCCTCGAGGTCGAGGAACTCGGCGGCGGAACCGGCCGGGTCGGCGCCGCGGTCGTCGAGCTCGAGCGGGGCGTCGAGCTGCGCCGCGAGCCCGCGCGCGTCGCGCTGGATCCGGCGCTTCGCCTCCCCGCCGCGATGCGGCAGCACGAAGTCCGGCGCATCCGTGCGCGCCCAGGGCGTCGAGCCCGCGGCATCCGGGAGGGCGATGACGCGTTCCTCGCGCTCGCGCTCCAGGACGCGCGCGCCCGTCGATTGCGCCGCCGCGGCGAGCGCTTCGGCGAGCGGGCCGTCGACTGGGAACCGGGAGAGGTCGAGCAGCCCCGGCTGCCGCAGGCGGCGCATGCCGCCGAGCAGGAGCTCGAGCGCGCGGGCGGGCGACGATGCGTCGACGAGCGGATGATGCCGGCCCGCCCAGCGGCGCAGGAACGGTCCGTTCGTCGAGACCGTGCGGATCGGCAGCCCGCCGATGCGCGACTCGATGCCGATCGGCAGCACCGCGACGAGGTCGTCGCCGTCCTCGGCGAAGACCACCGCGAGGTCGCGCGCCTCGGCGCGGTGCCGCGCGGACGTCAGGAGGAAGCGCGGTTCGAAGAAGGGATGGGCGTCGATCGAGCGCTCCGCGAGCTCGGCCCAACGGGCGGCATCCCGGTCGGCGACCTCGGCGAGGGGCACGAGCCGGGCGCTCACGCGGGCATCCCGCCCAGCGTCCCGCAGCTCGTTCCGACAGTCGTCACCATGCCCATCGGCCGGAGCCTCCAACGTCTCGTTCGCCAACACCACGACGCCCTGGCCGTCCCAGTCTCCCCGATCCGCACGAGCCCCGCATCCACCCGAATTGGGGCCCCTCCCGGGCCCCCTGCCGGGCCCGGGGTGCGTGGTAGCTTGAGGGTCCCGTGCGGCCTCGCATGGTGTCGCACCCCGCCGGGGGCGATCGAGAACACCCGGGAGCCCGAGCGACATGCGCGAGACCGCGATCACCGTCGAGGGCCTGTCGAAGACGTACCGGCTCAACCGGAATTCGGCAGGCGTCGACCGCATCACCGATGCGGTGTGGAACCGGATCAAGCATCCGTTCGCCCGCGCCGAGTACGACCACTTCGACGCACTGTCGGACGTCGACTTCGAGGTGCCCTGGGGCGAGGCGCTCGGCATCATCGGCCGCAACGGCGCCGGCAAGTCGACCCTGCTCAAGCTGCTCACGCGCATCACCGCGCCGACGACGGGCCGCATCGACCTCGGCGGCCGCGTCGGCTCGCTGCTCGAGGTCGGCACGGGCTTCCACCCCGAGCTGACCGGTCGCGAGAACATCTTCCTCAACGGCGCGCTGCTCGGGATGACCCGCGGCGAGATCCGCCGCCGCTTCGACGAGATCGTCGATTTCTCGGGCGTCGAGCGCTTCCTCGACACCCCGGTGAAGCGCTACTCCTCGGGCATGTACGTGCGGCTGGCGTTCTCCGTCGCGGCCCACCTCGACACCGAGATCCTGGCGATCGACGAGGTGCTCGCCGTCGGCGACGCCGAGTTCCAGGCGAAGTCGCTCGCGAAGATGCGCGACGTCGCCAAGGACGGCCGCACCGTCCTGTACGTCAGCCACCAGATGCAGACGGTGACGAACCTCTGCACCTCGGCCATCTACCTCGACCGCGGCACCCTCCAGTACCAGGGCAGCGTCAACGGGGCCCTCGAGGTGTACCGCAGCAGCTTCGAGCGCTACCAGGCGACCCAGCGCGAGCCCGACAACCGGGCCGGCACCGGCCAGCTGCGGCTCCAGGACGTGACGCTCGGGGAGCTCACCCAGTCGCCGACCGACGACACCATCGTCGAGCTGGCCCTGCCGGCGGCCCCCGACCTCATCGGCGACTACTTCCTCTCGTGCCACATCAACGACCAGAACGGCGTCGTCATCGCGCAGTGCGATTCGCGCCTGCTCGGCCGTTGGCTCGACCCGTCGCGCCCCCACGACGTGACGCTGCGGGTCCGCAACCTCTGGCTGAAGCCCGGCACCTACTCGGTCGACGTCTACGTCTGCCAGATGGGCATCCTGGATGCCTGGGAGGGCGCGGCCGCCTTCGACGTGCTGCCCTCGCTCCCCTACCCCGAGCTCACCTCCGAGGACGCGACCGCCAACGGCATCGTCCTCGCCGATTTCGACTTCGAGGTCGACTGATGGCCCGCACGATCATCACCCCGCCCAAGGGACTCGGCCTGCCGTCGTTCCGCGAGATCTGGAGCGCTCGCGAGGTGCTCTGGCGCTTCGGAACGCGCGACATCCTGCTGCGCTACCGCCAGACGGTCGTCGGCGTTGCCTGGGTCGTCATCCAGCCGCTCGTGGGCGCCGGCATCTTCTCGCTCGTGTTCGGCGGCGTGGCGGGCCTGCCGAGCGGCGGGGTGCCCTACTTCCTCTTCTCCCTCGCGGGCCTGCTGTCGTGGAACCTGTTCGCGAGCGTCATCGACCGATCGGCCCCCTCACTGGTGTCGAACCAGGCGCTCGTCTCGAAGGTCTACTTCCCACGCCTGCTCGTGCCGGCCTCGACCGTGCTCTCGGTGCTGCTCGACACCGCGGTGGGCCTCGGTCTCTTCGTCGTGCTCCTCTTCGTCTTCGGCGTCAACCCCGGCTGGCCCGTGCTGCTGTTCCCCGTCTGGGCCCTGCTCGCGCTGATGGCGGGCCTCGGCCTCGGCATGGCGGCGTCTGCGATCATGGTGAAGTACCGCGACGTCGGCTACGTGCTGCCGTGGGTCGTGCAGGTCCTCTTCTACGCGACCCCGGTCGCCTACGCGCTCGAGGGCGCTCCGGCCGACCTGCGCTGGCTCTTCGAGCTCAACCCGCTCACGTGGATGATGGAGGCCTTCCGCTGGTCGATGCTCGGGCTCGACGCGCCGCCGCTCTGGCAGATGGGCGGATTCGCGCTCTTCGCGGTGCTCCTGCTCGCCCTCGGCCTGACCGTGTTCCAGCGGTACGAGCGCACGTTCGCCGACGTCATCTGACCCGATCGCGCCCCCGAACAGGGGCTCACCCGGCGTGCCCGCCCGGGATACGCTGAAACGCCCCGTACGGAATCCGGAGTCCTGCATGTTCGCTCGCATCCCCGCGCCTCGGCCGCTCCGACGGGCGGCGGGCTCGTGAGCGGGCTCGCGGCGCGGGCGATCGCGTTCTACCTCCCCCAGTACCACCCGATCCCCGAGAACAACTCGTGGTGGGGCCCGGGCTTCACCGAGTGGACGAACGCGGCGAAGGCCCGCCCGCTGTTCCGCGGACACGAGCAGCCGCACCTGCCGGCCGACCTCGGTTTCTACGACCTCCGCCTGCCCGAGGCCCGCGAGGCGCAGAGCGCCCTCGCCCTCGAGCACGGCGTCGAGGCGTTCTGCTACTGGCACTACTGGTTCGGCCAGGGCTCGCGCATCCTCGAGCGGCCCTTCACCGAGGTCGTCGCGACGGGCGAGCCGTCGATCAAGTTCTGCCTCGGCTGGGCGAACCAGTCGTGGACGGGCATCTGGCACGACGCCGCCAACCGCGTGCTGCGCGAGCAGACGTATCCCGGCCCGGAGGACGACCGGGCGCACTTCGACGCCATCCTCCCGGCCTTCCGCGACGAGCGGTACCTGCGCGTCGACGGCAAGCCCGTCTTCTACGTCTTCCGGCCCGAGGAACTCCCCGACGCCCGGGCGTTCGTCGACCGCTGGCAGGCCATGGCGGTCGAGGCCGGGCTCGGCGGGCTCTACCTCGTCGCCGAGGTCAGCGACCTGCTGGGTCGCGGGCCGAAGTACGTCGGCGTCGACGACGACGGCTTCGACTCGGGCGTGTACGTGCGGCTCCCGGCGACCGTCACCCCGGCGACGACCCTCCGGATGCGCGTGCGGCGCAAGCTCGGCGGTCCCGAGGCGTACCCGTACTCGACCGACCCCGCGCTCTGGGACGCCGTGCGCGCCGACCCGAAACTCCAGCCGAGCCTCTACCCGAACTGGGACAACACGCCGCGCTCCGGCGCGCGCGGCCTCGTGCTCACCGGCTCCGAGCCGACGCGGTTCGCCGAGAACGTCGAGCACGCCATCGGCACGCTCGAGGGCCGGCCCGACGAGGAGCGGCTGCTCTGGATCAAGTCCTGGAACGAGTGGGCCGAGGGCAACTACCTCGAGCCCGACCTCGCCTACGGGCGGGAGTGGCTCGAGACGCTCGCCGACGGGCTGCGGAGTTGACCGTGGCCGGCGCGCCCCTCTCGATCGCGATCATCTCGTACTACCTGCCGAGCGGATCGAAGATCGGCGTCGGCTACCAGGTGCACGAGCTCGCGACCGAACTCGCGCGGCGCGGGCACCGCGTGGACGTCTTCAGCGACTGCCCGCCGGTTCCCGGCGCGATCTACGGCCACCGGCACTTCGCCTCGACGGGCGGGTTGCGCACGTTCCGGTTCGCCCTCGCGCTGCGCAAGGCGGACTTCTCCTCCTACGACGTCCTGCACGCCCACGGCGACGACTACTGGCTGTGGCGGCGCCGCGCGCCGCGGCACATCCGCACCGTCCACGGCTCGTGCTTCGAGGAGGCGCTGCGCATCCCCGGCGCGTGGGAGAAGCTCCGGATGGTGCTGCTCGGTTGCAGCGAGGTCCTCGCGAGCTTCGTCGCCGACGAGACGGTCGTCGTCTCCCCCGCGACGCGGCGGTGGCTCCCGTGGGTGCGGCGCGTGATCCCGAACGGCGTCGACACCACGCGCTTCCGCCCGGATGCGAGCGAGCGTGCGGAGCATCCGACCGTGCTCTTCGTCGGCACGTGGGAGAACCGCAAGCGCGGCAAGGACCTCGCCGCCGCCTTCCAGCGCGACGTGCTGCCCGCCGTGCCGGACGCGCGTCTCGAGCTCGTCGCCCGGGACGTCCCGGAGCACCCGGGCGCCGGCATCGAGGTGCTCGGCCGGCTCGACGACGACGAGCTCGCCGCCGCCTACCGCCGTGCGTGGGCGTTCTGCCTGCCGAGCGACTACGAGGGCTTCGGCATCCCGTACGCCGAGGCCATGGCCTCGGGCACGCCGGTGATCGCGACGCCGAACATCGGCGCCCGGTACGTGACCGACGAGGGCCGCGCCGGCGTCCTCGCGCCGCTCGACGCGCTCGGTCCGGCACTCCGCGACGTGCTGCAGGACGAGGATCGTCGGGCCGAGCTCGCCGCCGCCGCGCTCGAGCGCTCGCGCGAGTTCGACCTCGCGGGCGTCGTCGACCAGTACGAGTCCCTCTACCGCGCGACGCCGGCGGGCGGTCCTCGCCGGCGCCCGCGTCGCACCGCCGCCCGCACGCCTGGAGCCGCCGCATGAGCGATCACCGCCTCGTCGCCTACATCATCTGCTGGACCGGTTGGGAGGAGCGCTCCCGCGATCTGGCCGCCGCGCTGGTCGAGCACGTCGGCCGGCTCGTGGTCGTCTACTCGAATCGCGCGGGGACGATCGAGGACGGCGCGGGCCACTGGATGCAGGTGCCCGACGACTACTTCTACGGACGCAAGTTCGAGTCGTCGTTGCTCGACTTCGACGGCGACATCATGCTGCACGTGCAGGCCGACGCCGTCACCGAGGACTGGGGCGCGCTCGTCGCACGGTGCCGGGAGCGCTTCGCGACACGACCCGACCTCGCGATCTGGTCTCCCGAGGTCGACTACACCCCGCTGCCCGTCTGGCTGACCTCGCTCGCCGATCTCGGCGACGACCTGCGACTCGTGACGTCGACGGACTCCGTCGTCTGGGCGCTCTCCGCGGAGATCTGCGACTGGCTGCGCCCGCTCGACCTCGCACTCGACCACTACGGCTGGGGCATCGACATCGGCGTGGCCATCCACGCGCACGCCCTCGCCCGCGAGGTCGTCATCGACCACTCGGTGTTCGTGGACCACCCGAAGAGCCGGGCGTACGACTCCGAGAACGCCTACCGCCTCGAGCTCGAGTTCCTCGAGGCCGCGCTCACGCCCGCGGAGCAGCGGCTGAAGGTCGTGCTCGACTCCGGCATGGCGACGCGCCGCGAACTCGTGGCCCTGGAGGAGAACACCCGGACGATCCGCCGGGCTGCCCGGGCGCTGCGCGCCGGCCCCCGTGCCGTGTCCTCGACGCTCCGCCGTCTGCGCGGCGGCGCGACGCCGGCCGAGCCGAACTGAACCGCCTGATCGGAGGATGCCCATGTCACGACGCGCGCTCATCACCGGCGGTGCCGGGTTCATCGGCAGCCGCCTCGCGGCGCGGTTCGCCCGGTCGGGTTGGGACGTCGACGTCCTCGACCCGCTGAGCGAGCAGGTGCACGGCGTCGATCCGGTGCGCACCTCGGCCTCCCTGCGCGGACTCGAGGACAGCGCCCGCCTCACGATCGGCTCCGTGTCCGACCCCGACGCGCTCGAGGCCGCGCTCGGCGACGCGGAGGTCGTCGTGCACCTCGCGGCCGAGACCGGCACCGGCCAGTCCATGTACGAGATCGGTCGCTACGCCGACGTCAACGTCGGGGGCACCGCGACGCTCCTGGACCGGCTCGTGCGCGGCGGACACTCGGTACGGCGCGTCGTCGTCGCCTCCTCGCGGGCCGTCTACGGCGAGGGCGCCTACGCCGACGCGGACGGTCGGATCGTCTATCCGGCGGGCCGCGACGACGCCCGGTTGCGGGCCGGGGAGTTCGACCCCGCAGGGGCGGACGGACGGCCGCTGCGGCCCGCCCCGACGCCCGAAGACGCCCCGCTCGCCCCGACCTCGGTGTACGGCATCACGAAGCTGACGCAGGAGTCGCTCGTCCGGGCGGTCTCCCCCGCGGTCGGCATCGAGCCCGTGACCCTGCGCTACCAGAACGTCTACGGACCCGGGCAGTCGCTGCGCAACCCGTACACCGGCATCCTCTCGATCTTCACCGGGCTCATCGCCCGCGGCGAGCCCATCAACGTGTTCGAGGACGGACTGCCCAGCCGGGACTTCGTCTACGTCGACGACGTCGTCGAGGCCACATTCCTCGCCGCGACGGAGCCCGCCGCCGCCGGAGGCGTCTTCAACGTCGGCACGGGCGTCGGCACGAGCGTCCTCGACGTCGTCCGGGCGCTCTTCACCGCCGCGGGCGCCGAGGTCCCCGCGATCGTCTCCGGCGACTACCGCCTCGGCGACATCCGCCACAACATCGCCGATACGACCCGCTTGCGCGAGACCCTCGGTTTCGTCCCCGCCACCGACTTCGCCACCGGGCTCGCGGCGTTCGCGGCCTGGGCCGACGGCCGCGACGTCGGCGCCGACGGCTACCGGCAGTCCCTCGAGGAGCTCGAGTCGCGCAACCTCCTGAGGCGCGGATGACGCACCGGCCGGAGCTCGCCGTCATCATCGCGACGAACCGCATGAGCCCGTTCCTCGACGCCGCGGTGTCCTCGGCCCTCGCCCAGACCCTCCCGCCGAGCGAGATCCTCGTCGTCGACGACGGCGGTCCCGACCCCGACGCCCTCGACGCCGCCCTGGCCGCCCATCCGTCCGTCCGCGTGCTCCATCTGCCGGCGGGCGGCGTCGGCGCGGCGCGCAACGCGGGCGCCGCGGCCACCGGCGGCGAGTGGATCGCGTTCCTCGACGACGACGACCGCTGGCATCCGGAACGCCTCGAGCGCCAGTTCGCCTCGCTGGCCGGACACCCGGGCGCCGTGGTCGGCTACTGCGGGCTCCGCTCCATCGACGAGAACGACCGCGTCGTCGCGGAGCCGGATCAGGTGCAGGTCGCCGACCGACTCGACATCGCGCGGCGCACGACCGGGATCCTGCTGCCGAACGCCCTCGTCCGCCGCAGCGCGTTCGAGGAGATCGGCGGCTTCGACCCCGGCCTGCGGCTGGCCGAGGACCTCGACCTCGTGCTCCGCCTCGCCGAGACGGGCGGGTTCGTGTTCACCGACGGCGCCCTCGTCGACTACCGCACCCACCCCGGCAACACGACGGGCTCGTACCGCCCGCTCGCCGCGGCGATCCGCGACGTCGTCGAGCGGCATCGACGCGAGGCCGTCGCTGCGGGAGATGGGGCGCTCGCCTCGGCGCACCTGGAGAGCCGTCGGGCGAACGGTCGGTTCGCGTGGTGGGCGGCGCTGCGCGCGGCGAAGGCCTCCGCGGCGGCGGGGCGACGCGGCGAGGCCGCCGGCGCCGTCGCGTGGGCGGTGCGGTTCGCACCGACCGCGCCGTTCGATGCCGTGGGGCGACGCCTGCGCCGACGGCGCTGATCCCGTCGCCGCAGGGGCGCCGGATCAGCCGGCGTGCCGGGCCCCGTTCGTCGACGCGGCGAACTCGTCGAGGAGCTCGGCGATCGGATCGACGCAGCGCGCCCAGCTGTAGCGCGTCAGGGCGATCTCGCGGGCTGCGTCGGGAGCCGTCGCCGTGTCCCGCTCCCGCAGCCGGTCGGCGATGAACGCCGCCCACTCCTCGGGATCGTCGCTCACGAAGGCCGGGGCGCCGGGCTGCGCGCTCGCGGCGTCCGAGGTCGCCACGACGGCGGCACCGGTCGCGAGCGACTCCGCGAACTTCACGGCCGCACCGACGCCGTTACGCACCGGGACCGCGATCACGCTCGCCCGAGAGGTGAACTCCGCCAGGTCGGGCACGCGCCCGACCGCGACGAGGCCCTCGGGGAGGACCTCGGGGGTGCCGCCGCCCGCGATGAGTCCGCGCGCCCGCGGATACCGCTCGCGCACGAGCGGCCACACCTTCGCGGCGAACCAGGCCAGGCCGTCGCGGTTGGGCGCCCAGCCCCACGAGCCGAACAGCGCGACGATCGGTTCGCTCCGGTCGAAGCCGCGGTCGGGCCACTCCTCGGGGTCGACGCCGAGCGGCGCCACCGTCACCCCGGCGACCCGCTCGGGATGCCCGGCGAGCAGGCGCTGCCGCTCCTGCTCGGAGCACACGAGCACGGTCCTCGAGCCGGCGAGCGCCGTGCGCTCCTCCGCGAGCCGGTTCGCGGCGAGCTCGAGTTCGCCGGACGCGGTGTGCCAGGCACTGTAGACGTTGTGCATGTCGAGGATGACGGGGACGTCGAGTTCCCGGTCGCGCTCGCCGCCCAGGAGCATCCACCACGACTCGAGGTGCGAGACGACGACGGCGTCCCAGTTCTCGGCGGGCGACTGCAGATCGACGAGCAGCTTCGACGGCCGCCAGCTGAGGAGCGGCCAGCGGTGGCGCCGATAGCCGGTGACGGCACGGATCGACGCGGACTCGCGCCGCCGGCCGAGCGAGACGACGTCGATGCGGTGCCCGCGGGCCACGAGTTCCCGGATCTGGTGGAATTGGCGCCGCGCTCCGCCGTTGCCGAAGCGGTTCGGGGTCTCGGCGCTCAGCCACAGCACTCGGCTCATGATCTCCATCCGTGTCGAATCGCCCTGGTGCCCGCGGCGATCGGCCTCCGAAAGGCTACTCGTCATGCAGGGGGTTCACGCGCCGGGCGCCCAGGCCGAGATGGCGCTGACGGCGGCGAAGTAGTCGCTCGTGGCGCTGAGCCCGAAGAAGGGCGGCGGGAGGCCGCCGGCGAAACTGCCGTAGTTCACCGAGAGGATCTCCGTATCGCGGACCAGCGTCCGGGGGATCGTCAGTCGGACCGCGGTCGCCTCGATCGGCTCGATCGCGAAGAGCGCGATGCGGTCGTGGAACTGCCCTTCCTGGGTCGCGACGACCTGCCATCCGCCGTCCGCGGTCTGCACCGAGAGCTCGTAGTCGCGCAGGCCGCTCTCGCAGCAGAGGATGGCGGGGCTCGCGACCGCGATCCGGTCGATGGTCGTGGGGCGCGCGAGCGCGATCTCCACGGCGGGCGCCTCGTCGATCGAGCCGTCGGCGAGCACGCCCGCGCGCCACGCGCGGTCCACGTCGGCGGTGCCCGAGGTGATCACGTCCGGGTCGAGCCCCTCGTGCGTGGAGGTCGCCTGCACGGGCAAGCCCTTGAGCACGTCCGCTCCGAACGATTCGGTCGGGCTCAGCCGCACGTCGGCGTCGCCGGCGTCGAGGAACTGGAGCGCGCCGGTGACGACGACCTCCGCGCGGCCGTCCACCACGTCGACGGTGCGTCGGCCGCCGTACTGGTCGATGACGACGAGCCGGTCGGCGCCCGTCTCGACGACGGCGCTCGTGCGCAGGTCGTCGGACCAGAACGCGGTCAACGGCCGCTCGCCGCCGAACTCGGCCGCGTAGACGAACGGGATGCCCGTGTCGAGCTGCGTCGGCGCCGGGGCATCCTCGAGCAGTGCGGACGTCGCGGCCATCGCGAGGCCCGCGGGCTTGACGTACGACCAGGCCTGCACCAGCGACCAGCTGAGGCCGGCCTCGCCCCAGGCGCCCTCGCTGAAGAAGTACGTCCACTCGTCGATGCCCTCGAGCCGGTTCCAGACCAGCTTGCGGGCCGTCATCGCCCCCTGCGCCCAGTAGTTGGCCGGCCCGTCGCTCGTCCAGCCCGTCTCGGTGTCCCAGAGGGGCAGCTCCCCGCAGCCGTCCCCGAGCGTCTCGCGGAACGCGTCGTAGCCGTCGCCGTCGGCCGCGAAGCCCTCCTCCTCCCAGGACCGGTACCAGCCCGTGTAGGGGTGGACGCCCACGACGTCGGCGTCGTCGCAGATCCCCGCATCGACGGCCTCCGGCCACCAGTCGCCGGCGAAACCCAGCGTGTTCCCCTCGATGACGACGGCCTCCGGGTCGGCGGCGTGCGCGGCGGCTTGGAAGGGCGCCGCGACCCCGCGGGCGTAATCGCCGCCGCCGATGGCGAGGTTCGGCTCGTTCCAGGGCTCCCAGTACCGGATGCCCGTCCGCTCGGAGATCCCGGCCACGATGAGCTCGCTCCAACCGCCCCAGGTGCCGGCCTCGGCGGCGGCGAGCTCCGCCTCGGAGTTCTGCCCCACTTGGACGATGAGCTTCACGTCGTCGTCGCGCGCGGCCCGGGCGGCGGCGACGAGCTCGCCGAAGGGGCCGCCGTCCTCGTCGTCGGCCGCACCGGGCAGTCCCTCCCACTGGATCGCGTCGGCGTCGGGCTCGGAGGCGGGGTCGGGCACGAGTGCGCCGAAGTCGAGCTGCACCCGGTGGCTGCCGATGCCGAGCCGGTCGGCGAGCTCCACACCGCGCAGCGGGGCGGCCCCGCCCCACCCGGCTTCGCCGTCGAGCCCGTCCATCGCGAGCTCGACGCCGGGGGCGCCGACGGTGTAGTGGAGGCAGGCGCCGGAGACGTACTCGTCGGAGCCGCGCTCGCGGAGCGCCATGTCGACGAGATAGGGGCCGGGTTCGGCTCCCGGCAACGTCACCGGGACGTCGCCGCCGCCGACCGCGGCCGGGAGGACCTCGGGCTCGGAGACGATGGGCTCGGCGGCGAGCGGGTCGCCGGTCACGCGGACCACGAGCTCGTAGTCCTCCCCGGGTCGCTCGTCCCCGACCTCGCCCCACCCGGGATCGAAGCGGACCGCGACGGCGGGCTCGTCGCCGTCGTCGAAGTGCCCCTCGCTGTGGTCCGTCACCGGACCGATCCCGAGGCCGAGCTGCGCGAGCTGCCCTTCCGTGGACGCGGTCAGCCCGACGGGTGCCGCGAGTCCCGCGGCGAGGCGCTCCGGCGTGATACGGGCGAGGGCGACGATGCCCTCGTCCTCGTTCCGGACGAGCAGGTAGGCGTCGCCGCCGTGCACGACCATCCCGCCGTCGCCGACGAGGGTGTCGGGGAACTCCGAGGACGGCCAGATCGCGCGGCGCACGCCGACGGCGTCGACCGACTCGATGCCCGCATCCGCGGAGTAGAGCAGCGCGCCGACCCCGTCGGGCGAAGGCACGACATCGACCTCGTATTGCCGATACGGCGCCTGCTGCGCCTCGGCGTCCCCGTCCGGCGGATCGCCGAGACGGAATTGCGCGACGGGGTCCCCGCCGACCTCGTCGGCGATCCGGAGCATCCCATCGGCGCCGTAGGACACCGTGCCGCTGCCGAACGGACCGATCGGCCCCTCCCGGGTGCCGAGCGGGGTGCCGTCGAGTCGGAAGAGGGAGGTCGTTTCCTCGCCCTCGTTGACGACGAGGGCCGGCGAACCGTCGACGTCGTCGAGGAGGGCGAGTCCGATCACGTTCCAGGGGTCGTCCGTGGTCTCCTCGGTCGCCGGCACGTCGAAGCCGCCGACGCGACGGCCGCCGAGGTCGTACTCGACGACGGCGCGACGGCCGTCCCAGAGGTCGAGCACGAAGAGCCGGCCGTCGTCGGTGAGCGCGGCCGGCGGGACGGGGCGGGAGTCCGGGTCGGATCGGAGGTCGAGATCGAACGATCCCTCGGCCCGGCCGTCGAGCCCGTAGCGCACGATGCGGTCGTCGCCGTCGAAGCGCAGCAGGATGCCCGCGTCGCTGACGAGCAGCTGAGACGGGCCTCCGTCGTCGATGCCGAGGTCGGCGACGACGGTCTCGAGCGGCGCGGGCGTCGGACTGGATTCGGGGGAGTCCGCGACGAGCTTGTTCACGAGGTTCCCCGCGAATCCGCAGACCGGCGTCCATTCGGCGTCGACGGGGGTCGCGGGCGGGGCGGCCGAATCGGCGTTGCGGGCGGGCGGGCCGGATGCCGCGGCCACGACGATGCCGACGACGACCGCGACCGAGATGACGGAGACCGCCGCGATGGCTCCGCGCGCCGTCCGTCGCATCCGTCTCCCCCCGCTCCCGGGGAGCCTAAGCGTTCGACGAGCGGTTCGGCACCCCCAGTTCGGCCGTCGAACGGGCGCCCCGCGACCCCCCGGACAGCCTCCGCACGGCCACCGCACCGGCGCCGCATCGTCCCCCCACAGGGGCCTCAGAGCATTGCGAAGATCTGCCGCGCGATCATGCGCCCGGCGCGGTTCGCGCCGATCGTCGAGGCTTGCGGGCCGTAACCGGCGAGGAAGATCCGGGGGTCCGACCAGGAGGCCCCCTGGCCGACCTTGATGCCGCCGGCCTTCTCCCGCAGCTTCAGCGGCGCGAGGTGCCGGAGGTCGGGGCGGAAGCCCGTCGCCCAGATGATGGCGTCGGCACGGGCCATCCCGCTCTCGTCGCCGTCCCAGCTCACGCGGTCGGACTCGATCCGGTCGAACATCGGCCGGGCCTCGAGCAGCCCGCGCTCGATACCGGCGGCGATACGGCGGCTCCGCGCGACGCCCGTGCCGCTCACGATCGACGGCAGCGCCCGACCCGACCGCGCCGCCTCGTCCTGGACCGCGACGGAGGCCGAGGCGCCCTCGAGGTCGAGCTCCTCGCCGTCGCGCCAGTCGATCGGCCGCCGCGAGACCCACGTGAGCGAAGCGGCGACGTGCTCGAGTTCCAGCATGAACCCGATGGCGGACGTGCCGCCGCCCACGACGACGACGTGCTTGTCGCGGAAGTCCTCCGCGCCGCGGTAGTCGGCCGTGTGGACGTGCCGCCCGGCGAACTCCCCCATGCCCGGGTAGAAGGGCACGAAGGGCGAACCCCACGTGCCCGTGGCGTTCACGAGGAACTGACTGCGCAGGCGCTGCACGCGCGGCCCGCCCTCGTCCTCGACCTCGGCGGCCCGCCGGCGGCGGAACAGCCCGGCGCGCTTGGCGGCCGCGGGGTCCTCGACCGGCCGCGGGGTGAGGTCGACGAACTCGACGCCGAGCTCCACGCCCTCGTTGCGAACGTGCTTGACGTCGATGGGTCGGTGGACCTCGAGGCCGAAGTGCTCCTCGTAGCGCGTGTAGTAGTCGGCAACGACGTCCTTCGCCGGCACGCCGCGGTCGGCCGTGGCGAAGCTGAGCCCGAGCTCGCCCATGCCCGGCAGGTCGTTGACCTTGTGCGCGGTGCCGAGCTTCAGGCTCGACCAGCGGTGCTGCCACGCGCCGCCGGGACCCGGGCCGCGGTCGAGCATCACGAAGTCCGCGCCGGGCTCGAGCCCGAATCGACGCAGGTAGTACGCGACGGAGAGACCGGCCTGCCCGGCTCCGATCACCGTGACGCGCGTCGCGCCGATGTCTTCGACCATGAGGTCAATCTCAGCACGTCCGGCCGCACACTCGGGCATCGAACCTGACCACGGCCTCGGAAGAAACCGAGTGTGGAGGGCGCGCGCAGGGACCCGATCGACCGGTGCTAAACTCGGTCAGCGATTGTTCATATTCAGCAGAGCGCCGGGCGAAGTCCATTCCGTCCGGCCAGTACTCGTAAGGGGGTCACGCATGGGGCGCGGCCGTCAGAAAGCCAAGCACACGAAGGTGGCTCGGGAGCTGAAGTACTTCAGCCCCGACACGGATTACGGTGCACTCCAGAAAGAGCTCGGCGGGTCCCACGACGAGCATCTGCAGGAAGAACTCTCGAAATGGTCGGAGTACTCCGCCGACGACGACCGGTACGTGCCGGACGACCGCTCGCATTCCTGACCGCCCCGCGCTGATGCGCTGCACCGGGCCGGTCGGGCCCCGCACCTGCGATCGCGTCGCGTCCGTCGGTCATCGTGCGAACCACTCGGCCGTGGTCATCACGAACGCCGTGAGTTCCTCGGCGCTGCCCGTCGGCGTGATCGCGCGCAGCACGAGCTCCTCGACCGCGTCGTCCGCGTCGAGGTAGGCGCGCAGCGCGTCGGGTCCGGCGACGGTTGCGTCGATCGCGCGGATACCGAGCCGGTCGAAGTTCGCGGCGTAGGCCGGGAAGGACGCGTAGGCCGACGCCTCGGCCTCCAGCGCACCCTGGGCCTCGCATGCGGCGATCGTGCGCGCGTAGAGGATGCTGCGGCCGGGTCGACCGAGGGCGCCCGCGTCGCGGCGGAGCTCGCGAGCCTGCGCCGACGCACTCGCGGGGTCGAGCCAGTTGAGGACGGCGCCGTCCGCATGCTCGGCGGCGAGCCGACGCATCCGCGGCCCGAGCGCGCCGACGACGACCGCCGCATCCGTGCGCTCGCGGAGCGACGCGATGCCGTCGCCGACCAGTGCGACCGGACGGGCCGTCGCGCCCGAGCCGATCCCGATCGTCGTGCGGGCCGTCGGCAGCCCGGCGAGGTCCAGCGAATCGACGGGACGCCGATCGAGCGGGATCACCCCGGTGCCGAGCCGGAGCGTCTCGGTCACCTCCGCGACGGCGCGGAGTCCCGCGAGGGCGTCGCCGCCGGGGACGTCGTTGAGCCAGAGGCCGGCGAAGCCCGCGGCCTCGATGCGCGGCGCGAGCGCGCGGAGGACCGCGGCGTCCGTCCGGCCGTGCAGGCCGATGGAGATCCCGGTGGTCATCGCCGCGGTTCCGACTGGTCCGTCCGGCCCGATCCGACCGATCAGTCCCGGTAGGCCCCGACGAGGCGGACCGCTCCGCCGTCGACGCCCTTGGCGCCCTGCTCGAAGCCGGCGAAGTCGCGCGGCGCGAACGAGACGGTGCCCGTCCGCCAGGCCGGGATGCCCGAACGTCCGAGCGCGGCGATCGCGGCGTCCGCCGAGGCGGCGTCGACGACGGCGAAGAAGCCGATGCCGAGGTTCCAGGTGCCCTCGGTCTCGGTCAGCGGCGTGCCGGCGAGGTCCGCGAGGACGCGGAACACGGGCTGCGGCGACCAGGTGCCGCGGTCGAGCTCGACCCACGAGCCCTGCGGGAGCACGCGGGCGAGGTTCGCCGCGATGCCGCCGCCGGTGACGTGCGAGAGCGAGTGGACGCCCGCGCCCGCGGCGGGGTCGTCGAGGAGGTCGAGGATCGGCGTCGTGTAGAGGCGCGTGGGCTCGAGCAGCGCTTCGCCCCACGTCGTGCCGAGGTCGGCCGACGCGTCGGTGTAGGCGATGCCGGCGCCCGCGAGGATGTGGCGAACGAGCGAGAACCCGTTGGAGTGCAGACCGCTCGACTCGATCGCGAGGACCACGTCGCCCTCGCGCACGCGGTCGGCGCCCAGTACGCGGTCGGCCTCGACGGCGCCGACGGCCGCACCGGCGACGTCGTAGTCGTCGGGACCGAGGAGGCCCGGGTGCTCGGCCGTCTCGCCGCCGACGAGCGCGGTGCCCGTCTCGGCCGCGGCGCGCGCGATGCCCGCGACGATCGCCGCGATGCGCGCCGGCACGACCTTGCCGCACGCGATGTAGTCGGTCATGAACAGCGGCTTCGCGCCGACCACGACGATGTCGTCGACGACCATGCCGACGAGGTCCTGGCCGATCGTGTCGTGCACGTCGAGGGCCTGCGCGATCGCGATCTTCGTGCCGACGCCGTCGGTCGAGGTCGCGAGCAGCGGCCGCTGGAACTTCGTGAGGAACGAGACGTCGTAGAGGCCCGCGAAGCCGCCGACGCCGCCGAGCACATTCGTGCCGTGGGTCCTGGCGACCGCCTCCTTCATCAGCTCGACGGCGAGATCGCCCGCGGCGGTGTCGACACCGGCCGCGGCGTACGGCGAATTCGTGCTCACCCCGTCATTCTACCCGGGCGCCTCGGCGCGCCCGTCGCCGCTCGGGGTTACACTGCCGCCATGGGTGCGGGGGGCTCCTGGGTGATCCGAGAGGATGCCGGCAGACCGGTGCTGCTGGCCCTCTATCTGCGCGAGGTTCTGGGGATCGGCGCGCCGGTCGCGTTGCCGCGGTTGCGCGGCGTCGGGGCGACCTCGCCGCCGTCCGACGACCTGCGGGCGCTCGCGCTCGAGGCGCAATGGCTCGACCTCTGGGCGATGACGATCGAGCCGGAGCAGCATCCGTCGCCCGTGCCGCTCGCGCTCGTCGACGAGTACGGCACCGGGCTCGCCCTCGCCACGAGCGGCGCGGCGGAGCTGACGGCGGCGGTGCCCCGGCACGCGGAGGCCGCCCGAGCGTGGGTGGAGTGGTCGCATCAGCGCTACACGAGCGACTCGCGCTCGCGGCGCGGCGATGCGTACCGTGCCTACGCGGGCACGATCGCGCAGCACGAACGCGTGGTGGGCCGCCGCGCCTACTCGTTCGAGCTCAACGTGCAGGTGCTGCCGTTCGATCAGACCGGAGTGTGGTGGATCGGCACGAACTCCATCGCCGTGACCGACTCGCTGCGTAGCGACGCGGCCGCATTCGACGCGGCGCTGCACCCGATCATCGCGCAGCTCGCATGAGCATCTGGTTCGGGGAGCCGAGCGTCGAGTGGGCGAACTCCCGCATCGCGGGAACGATGATCGAGACGCTCGGCATCGAGATCACCGAGATCGCCGACGATGCCATCCGAGCGCGGATGCCCGTCGACGCGCGCTCCCGCCAGCCTGCGGGCGTCCTGCACGGCGGGGCATCCGTCGCCCTCGCCGAGACACTCGCGAGCTGGGGCGCGACCTTCGCCGCCGACCCGGCGACGAGCTACTGCGTCGGCCTCGAGATCAACGCGAACCACGTTCGCCCCGTGGCCGAGGGCTGGGTGTTCGGCGAAGCCAGGCCGCTCAACATCGGCCGCACGGTGCAGATCTGGGAGATCCGCATCACCGACGAGCGGGGCAAGCTCGTCTGCGTCTCGCGCTGCACGATGGCGGTGCTGCCGCGCCCGACGGAGTACTGACGATCCGTCGGTCGAGGAGCGCGAAGCGCGTATCGAGACGGGGGCGGTCGGTCTCGATACGGCCGCGAGCGGCCTACTCGACCGGCGGAGTCGTCTGCCGAGAGCGGGACGGTCGGTCTCGATACGGCCGCGAGCGGCCTACTCGACCAGCGGAGTCTCTCCAAGCGGGCGTCCGGTTACGCTGTGCGAGGATATGCGGGTCCGTTTCGGACGCGTTTCCCACCACTTTGAGGAGTCCCCTCCGCATGTGCGGCATCGTCGGAATCGTCTCGACCGAACCCGTCAATCAGCAGATCTACGACAGCCTGGGGCTCCTGCAGCACCGCGGCCAGGACTCGACGGGCATCGCGACCGCCGAGGGCCCGACCTTCCACATGGCGAAGGCGCGCGGCCAGGTGCGCGAGGCGTTCCGCACCCGCGACATGCGCTCGCTGCTCGGCAACATGGGCCTCGGCCACGTGCGCTACACGACCAAGGGCGCCGCGGAGCGCGAGGAGGAGGCGCAGCCCTTCTACGTGAACGCCCCGTACGGCATCATCCTCGTGCACAACGGCAACCTCACGAACACGCGCGAGCTCAGCGAAGACCTCTTCCGCATCGACCGTCGCCACTCGAACTCGACGAGCGACACCGAGATGCTGCTCAACGTGCTCGCGACCGAGCTGACCGGGCAGATCCAGGGCTTCTCCCTCGACGCCGACCAGGTCTTCCGCGCCGTCGAGCAGGTGCACGAGCGCGTCGAGGGCTCGTACGCCGTCATCGCGATGATCGCCGGCTACGGACTGCTCGCCTTCCGCGACCCCTTCGGCATCCGCCCCCTCATCCTCGGCCGCCGCGACGGCGCGAACGGCAAAGACGAGTGGATCGTCGCGAGCGAATCGCTCGTGCTCGAGAACGGCGACTACGAGATCGTGCGCGACGTCGAGCCCGGCGAGGCGATCTTCATCTCCGTCGACGGCACGATGGCCTCGAAGCAGTGCGCCCGGAACCCGCGCCTCATCCCGTGCTCGTTCGAGTACGTCTACCTCGCCCGGCCCGACTCGGTCATGAACGGCATCTCGGTCTACGACGCGCGCCTGCGCATGGGCGACCGCCTCGCGAAGACCATCGCGACCCACATGCCGCTCGGCGACATCGACGTGGTCATGCCGATCCCCGACTCCTCGCGCCCCGCGGCGATGCAGGTCTCGCAGCAGCTCGGCATCCCCTACCGCGAGGGGTTCTACAAGAATCGCTACGTCGGCCGCACGTTCATCATGCCGGGGCAGGCGCAGCGCAAGCGCTCGGTGCGCCAGAAGCTCAACGCGATGTCGAGCGAGTTCGCCGGAAAGAACATCCTCATCGTCGACGACTCGATCGTGCGCGGCACGACCTCCAAGGAGATCGTGCAGATGGCCCGCGACGCCGGCGCCAACAAGGTGACGTTCACCTCGGCGGCCCCGCCCGTGCGCTTCCCGCACGTGTACGGCATCAACATGCCGAGCCGCCACGAGCTCATCGCCCACGGCCGCAAGATCCCCGAGATCGCAGCCGAGCTCGGCGCCGACCACATGATCTACCAGGAGGTCGCCGACCTCCAGGCCGCGATCACCGAGGGCACGGGCATCACCGAGCTCGACCTCTCGTGCTTCACGGGCGACTACGTCACCGGCACCGTCACCGAGGAGTACCTCGAGTGGGTGGAGCGCACGCAGCTCTCCTGAGCCCGGATGCGCGAACGGCCCCGCCTCGGCGGGGCCGTTCGTCGTCCGGTCGGTCTCGGCCGGACCGGGCGATGCGGCTCGTCAGTCGACGCGACGACCGGTCTCGTGCACGGCCGGGAGGCTCCGGGCGCGCTTGGTCGCCGCACGGTCGAGCAGGATGGCGGCGAGGCCGCCGGCCGCGCCGGCGATCGCCACGCACGCGAGCAGCAGGAAGCCGAAGACCTGGCCCTGGCTGTACTCGTCGTTCTCGGGGAACGAGAAGGTGAGCACGAGGGCGAGGATGACGCCGACCGCGGCGCCGAGCGCGAGGAAGCGCCCGTAGCGGGGCGCGTGCCGCACGACCACCGTGTCGGATTCCTCGGACTCCACGAGCTCGGGTTCGGGCATCGGCGCCGGCTCGTTCGCCGGCAGCGACTCGGCCTCCGGCCAGGGGGCGGTGGCGGGCTCGGCGGGCGTCTGCTCGGATTCGGCGGGGGTGCTGCTCACGCCGGTATTCTCCCCCATCCGCCTGGGAGCGGGCGCCGCCCGAGGCGCTCGTCCCGCCTGCCGGCGGGGCCGGGTTCGGGTGCGGGACGGAACGGGCGCGGCCCGGAGCATCCGTGGATGCCCCGGGCCGCGCCCGCGCGTTCGCGAAGCGTCAGGCGTGACGGCCGCGGCGACGACGCGCCAGGAACCACGTGATGAGTGCGATGAGGAGGATCGCGACGATCACGACCGTCCAGATCACCCACGCCGGGATGGTCGACGAGACGGGCTCGACGTCCGCCGCGGCGCTGTCGTCGCCGCCCGCCGCGGCCTCGACCTCGGCGGCCGGCTCCTCGTCGGCCGCGACCGCGAGGTCGCAGTCCGCCGGGAGCGGGATGACGAAGTCGACCGGGTCGAGCGCCTCGCCTGCGGCGTACGTGCCGAAGGCGGCGGCGCCGTCCTCGGTGAGCACGGCCGGCACGGCGGTGCCGACGAGCGACCCGTCGTCGTCGGCGAGCGCGCCCTCGAGGTCGAGCTCGGCGAAGCGGACGTCCTCGGCGGTCACCGCGGAGCCGTCCTGCGTCGTGCCGTGCACGTCGAGGATGAGCGTGCCCGTGCCGTCGCCGTTGAGCTCGAGCTGCGGGTTCGCGATGGTCGTGTCGAGCGCGCCGTCATGGCCGGTGAACTCGATCGACGCACCTTCGAAGGCGACGAGACCGCGCTGCGTCACGGCATCCAGGTTGCCCGTGCCGCCCGTGAAGGAGAACACGCTCCCCTCCTCGGTGACGTTCACGAGGGCCCAGTCGCCGTTCGCGATGCCGCTCGTCAGGTACGACGTGAACGACTCCTTGAAGCCCCAGTCCAGGCTCGCGCCCTCGACGACGCAGCCCTCGACGGCCTCGATCTCGAAGACGAGCCCCTTCGTGGTCGAGCCCTGGAAGGTCAGCGTGTGCTGACCCGCCTCGAGGCCCGCGGGAAGCTTGCCTGTCCAGGTGACGACGCCCGCGGCGTCGGCGACGAGGTCGTCGGCGAGCACGATCGGCGTCGAGTAGACGACGACCTTCACGTCGGTCTCGTTCGGCTCGAAGCCGTCGACCGAGATCGTCACTTCCTCGCCGCCGACGAGCGCGGCGAGCGTCTCGTCGTCGACCCGGATGCCCGTGGTGGCCGGCGGCGTCGCAGGCACCGTGGCGCTCGCGGCAACGGCGGGCGTCGCGGCCGGCGCGGCCGCAACCGTGCCGGTGGAGCCCGCGGGCGCGGCACCGGCGGAGCCGATGACGACGGTCAGCGGATCGAGTGCGCGACCGGCGGCGTAGAAGCCGTCGAACGCCGCGGCGCCCTCCCCGTTCAGGGTCACCGGTGCGTTCGCGAACGTCGTCGCGCCCTTCGCGGTGGACTTCGATGCGGCGGCGAGGTTGACCGTCGCGAGGTTCACGCGGGAGCCGTTGACCGTCACCTGGAGGGTGCCCACCGTCGGCGAGTCGACGCGCAGCGTCGGGTTCGCGAACGTCAGGTCGAGCACGCCCGAGTGGCCCGTGAATCGCACCGAGCCGAAGTAGTCGGCGCTGCCCGTCGAGCCGGTGAAGGTGCTCGCGCTCTGGCCGAACTGGAAGACGCCGCCCGACTGGGTCGCGCCGCCGGACACCGACACCGCGCCCTGCGCGATGCTGCCGGTGACGTAGGAGCGGAAGGACGCGGAGACGCCCCACGTGAGCGAACCGCTCGGGATGACCGTCGCCGGCGGCACGACCGGGGTCGTGGTCGGCGGGGTCGTGGTCGGCGGGGTCGTCGGCGGCGTGGTGGTGCCCGACTTGATCGTGATCGGCGCGAAGGCGTCGAGGCTACGATCGGTGATCGAGAGGCCGTGGGCCGCCGAGGTGGCGACCTGATAGGTCTTGCTCGGGTCGAACGAGCCGGCCTTGACCGTCATCGTCGTGATGAAGGTGCCGTCGACGATGCGCGAGGGCAGCACGAAGGCGCTCGCGAGCCACCCCTCCTGCGGGAGCGCCCCCTCGCCGTGCCAGACCGACTGCTCGCCGATCAGCACGTAGGCGCCGTTCACGGCGCCGGGGCCGACGTAGCCGGAACCCGTGATGGTGAAGGTCGTGTCCTTCGAGGCATCCACGTCGGTCGCCGGGGTGACGGAGACCGTCGGCTTCGGCGCCGGCTCCGGCTCCGCGAACGAGATCAGCGTCTCGGTCTCGAACGGCGCGTACACCGCACCCGAACCCGAGTACGTGTAGACGCCGTACCGGCCGCCCTCCAGCCCCGCAACCGCCGACACCGGCAGCTCGACCGAGAAGGAACCGTCCGCGTCGATCGCGACGCCCACCGCACCGGCCACCGCGACATCCGCCTCGGCCAGCGCCCACCGCTGGGCCAGCACCTTGCGCGCCGACGACGGAGCACCCGCGCTCGGCTTCCAGTTCTCGAGGAACGAACCGAACACGACGTACGCACCGCCGAACTTGCCCGCCAGCGGCGGCCGCGTGCCGCTCGTCGCCGGAGCCTCCGGCACGAAGCCCGTGCCCGTCACCGTCACCGTGTCGCCGGCCGGGTCCAGCCCGACCGTCTTCGACACCGTGACCGTCGGCACCGGCTTCGGGTCGGCGAACGAGATCAGCGTCTCGGTCTCGAACGGCGCGTACACCGCACCCGAACCCGAGTACGTGTAGACGCCGTACCGGCCGCCCTCCAGCCCCGCAACCGCCGACACCGGCAGCTCGACCGAGAAGGAACCGTCCGCGTCGATCGCGACGCCCACCGCACCGGCCACCGCGACATCCGCCTCGGTCAACGCCCATCGCTGGGCCAGCACCTTGCGCGCCGACGACGGAGCACCCGCGCTCGGCTTCCAGTTCTCGAGGAACGAACCGAACACGACGTACGCACCGCCGAACTTGCCCGCCAGCGGCGGCCGCGTGCCGCTCGTCGCCGGAGCCTCCGGCACGAAGCCAGCACCCGTCACCGTCACCGTGTCACCGGCCGGGTCCAGCCCGACCGTCTTCGACACCGTGACCGTCGGCACCGGCTTCACCGGCGCGAAGGTCACGGTCGCCTTGGCATCCTGGGTGCGGTCGTTCATCGCGGTGTGGTTCGCGATCGTGTAGACGGCCGTCGTCTCGCCCTTCGGGGCGACCGCCAGTTCCGTCGTGAACGAACCGTCCGCCTCGAGCTTCACCATCGTGGGCGAGGCCGGGTTCGGGGTGATCATCTTCGCCCCGGCCGTGCAGCCGGTGTTGATGAAGCCGAAGCTCACCTGGTCGAGCGGCACGTCCGTGCACGTCGTGAGGTACATCGCCTGCGCGGGGTTGTACCCCGTGCCGGTCACCGTGATCGTCTCGCCGGCCGGGTCGAGGTCGCTCGACTTGGACAGCACGAGCGTCGGCACCGGCTTCGGCGCCGTGTAGGGCAGCGCGGTCTTCGTGTCCTGGCTGCGATCGGAGAACCCGAGGCCGTGGGCCTTGGACGTGAAGACGGCGTACTGACCGCTCGCCCCGGCGGGCGCCGGCAGCGTGACGGAGAACGACCCGTCCGTGTTCATCGGCGCGGTCGCGGGCGACGCGGCGTTGCCGACGTTGACCCAGACCGTCGCGCTCTGGCTGACGCCCGAGGTGTAGAAGGTCGCCGCGGACGCGGCACCGATGCCGACGTAGACGCCGGGCGCGGTGGTCGAGAAGCCGGTGCCGATCACCGTCACGGCGCCGCCCTCGGCCGGCGCCTCCGTCACGGTGACGGTCGGGACCGGCTCGGGCTCGGGCTCGGGCTCGGGCTCGGGTGCGTAGACGATCGGGGTCTTGACGTTCTGCGAAACGTCACCGATGCCCTGGCCATGCGCCTTCGATGCGAAGACGGCGAGCTCGCCCCCGACGGCGGCGACCGGGAAGGTCAGTTCGAAGCTGCCGTCGGCGTTCATCGGCGCCTGCGTCGCCGTGGAGGCGTTGCCGACGTTCACCCAGACCGAGGCGTCCGCGGTGATGCCCGCCGAGTAGAAGCCAGCGGCCGCGGCGTCGCCGATGCCGACGTAGACGCCGACGGAGGCGGTCGAGAAGCCGGTGCCGGTCACCGTGACCGTGCCGCCCTCGCGGGGCGCTTCGGTGACGGTGATCGCCGGTCCCTCGGCGGCCGTCGCCGGCAGTGCGGCGAGCGAGGCGCCGGTGAGGGCGAGCAGAGCGGCGAGGGTGCCGGCGAGCCAGCGCCGTGCGCGGCCTGGTCTCGTCTCGGGCATTGACGGTGTCTTCACGACGCGGTCCTTCTGCGGGCGCGCGGCAACCGGCACCGGAATGCAGCCGGGTGCCTGCGCGGATCGGGCGGATTGGGAGAAATGCCTCAGGTTAGGCTTGGCTAAGCTAAACGACATTCCCCCCGAAACGCAAGCCGTAGGTAAGGCTAACCTCATCACGATGTCTTCGAGATTCCGACGTTCCGTCCTGTCCATCGCGGCGATCGCCGCCGCCGCCGCGCTCGCCGGCTGCGCGGCCGCAGTGCCCACCGGCACGGGGGTCCGGGCCGATGCGGCCGTGTCGCGCGAGGCGGAGTGCGCCGGCTCGCAGACGCCGTTCGCCGAGCTCGCGTTCGCCGCCGACCCGAAGGCCTTCGAGGGCCCGTCGACGGCGTGCCTCGAGGACACGAGCCTGCCCGTCGTCGACTCCGACGAGTCGCCGGCTCTGCCCGCGACGGTCATCGACGTCGACGGCCACGAGGTCGAGATCGCCTCGATCGAACGCATCCTCCCGCTCGACATCACGGGCTCGATCGCCGCGACCGTCTTCAGCCTCGGGCTCGGCGAGCACGTCGTCGGCCGCGACTCCTCGACCGGCTTCCCCGAGGCGGCCGACCTCCCCGAGGTCACCCAGGGCGGCCACTCGCTCTCGGCCGAGACGATCCTGAGCCTCGATCCGACCGTCGTCATCACCGACACGACGCTCGGTCCCCGCGACGTGCTCGAACAGCTCCGCGACGCGGGCATCCCGCTCGTGATCGTCACGAAGGAGCGCTCGGTCGAGCTCATCGACGACCTCGTCGTGCAGGTCGCAGACGCGCTCGGGGTCCCCGGGCGCGGAGCCCAGCTCGTCGCGGAGACCCAGAATCGGCTGGACGCCGTCTCGGCCGCGATCGACGACGCGATCCCCGCCGACGCCGCCGACCGGCCGAGGATGCTCTTCCTCTACGTCCGCGGCACCGCGAACGTCTACTACCTCTTCGGCGAGGAGTCCGGCGCGGATTCCCTGATCGACGCGGTCGGCGGCGTCGACGTCGCCGAGGAGATCGGTTGGACGGGCATGAAGCCCATCACCGCCGAAGCGCTCGTGCAGGCCGCCCCCGACCTCGTGCTCGTCATGACCCACGGGCTCGAGTCCACCGGCGGCGTCGACGGCCTGCTCGACCGCGTGCCCGCCCTCGCGGCGACGCCGGCCGGCGAGCACCGCCGCATCGTCGACATGGCCGACAGCGAGGTGCTGAGCTTCGGCCCGCGCGCGCCCGAGATCATCGAGGCGCTCGCTCGCGCGATCTACGCCCCCGCCGACTCCGGTCCGCTCCAGTGAGCGCGCAGGACGCCGCGCCCCGCACCGACGAGCGGCCGGTCGGCGAGTCGGCGGATGCTCCGCCCGCTGCGAGCGCCGTCGGCGAAGTCGCCCCCGCGGCGAGTCGCGACCCCGACCGCCCGTCGACTGCGGACCCCGCGGCGCCGACCAGCCGCGGCACGGCCGCGCGCCGCGTCATCCTCTTCACCGGGCTCGCCCTCGCCCTCGTCGCCGTCGCGGTCGTCGCCGCGATGAGCGGCCAACTGCACCTGCCGGCGGGCGAGGTCTGGAACTCGATCCTCCGCGCGCTCGGCCTCACCGACGTGCCCGAGTCGGTGCCAAACGCCGACGCCGCGCTCTGGACCATCCGCTTCCCGCGCATCGTCATGGCGATCCTCATCGGCGCCGCCCTCGCCGTCGCCGGCACGATCATGCAGGCCGTCTTCTCCAACCCGCTCGCCGAGCCGGGCGTCGTCGGCGTCTCGTCGGGCGCCGCGCTCGGCGCCGCCGCCGCGATCGTCTTCGGCTGGACCGCCGCGGGCGACTGGGTCACGGCCGCGATCGCGTTCGGCACCGGCATCCTGACGACCTTCGCCGTCTACTTCGCGAGCCGCTCCGGCGGGCGCACCGAGGTCGTGACCCTCGTGCTCACGGGCATCGCGGTGAACGCGTTCGCGTCCGGCGGCCTGGCCCTGCTCACGTTCCTCGGCGACAACCAGAGCCGCGAGGAGATCGTGTTCTGGCAGCTCGGCTCCCTCAACGGCGCGCGCTGGGAGGAGGTTCAGGTGATGCTCCCGGTGATCGCCGCGGCGCTCGTCGCCGGCTTCGCGCTCGCCCGGCGCCTCGACCTGTTCTCCCTCGGCGAGCGCGGCGCCCGCCACCTCGGCGTGAACGTCGAGCGCACGCGCGTGATCTCGATCGTCGTCGTCGCCGTGCTCACCGGCGCGGCCGTCGCGTTCGCCGGCATCATCGGCTTCGTCGGCCTGATCGTGCCGCACCTCATGCGGATGGTCATCGGGCCCTCGCACCGCGGCCTCATCGCCGCCTCCGCACTCGGCGGCGCGCTGCTGCTGCTGACCGCCGACCTCGTCGCCCGCACCGCCGTGCCGATGGCGGACCTGCCCATCGGCATGCTCACGAGCCTCGTGGGCGGACCGTTCTTCTTCTGGTTGCTCCGGCGCCAGCGTCGCAAGTCGGGAGGGTGGGGATGAGCCCGATCAGGATGCCTCGCGGCGACGCCGCGCCCGCGGCGACGGTCGCCCCCGGACCGGGCGGCGTCGCCGCAGCGCTCGAAGCCGTCGGCGCGCGGGTCGTCGTCGAGGGCGCCGTGCTGCTCGACGGCGTCGACTTCACCGCCCACCCGGGGCGGGTGCACTCCCTCATCGGTCCGAACGGCGCCGGCAAGTCGACGCTGCTCGGGGTGCTCGCCGGCGACCGCGCGGCGACGGCGGGCGAGGTCCGGCTGGGCGGACGGCCCCTCGCGGACATCCACCTGCGCGACCTCGCGCGCGAACGCGCGGTGCTCACCCAGGAGCACGCCGTGACCTTCCCGTTCCCGGCCCGCGAGATCGTCGAGATGGGCCGCCACCCGTGGGCGAAGACGCCCGCAGAAGACGACGACGAGCGGATGATCGCCGAGGCGATGCGGCTGACCGACGTCGCCCACCTCGCCGAGCGCACCCTGCCGAGCCTCTCGGGCGGCGAACGGGCGCGCGTCGCCCTCGCGCGGGTGCTCGCGCAGGCGACGCCGATCCTGCTGCTCGACGAGCCGACCGCCGCCCTCGACCTCAAGCATCAGGAGGACGTGCTGCGGCTCGCGCGGGAGCGCGCGACGGCGGGCGCCACCGTCGTGGTCGTGCTGCACGACCTGGGCCTCGCCGCGGCCTACTCCGACGACGTGACCCTCATCGCGCACGGCGCCGTCGTCGCGACGGGCGCGCCGTCCGATGTGCTGACCGCCGAGCGCATCGAGGCCGTCTACGGGCAGCCGGTCGAGGTGCTCCCGCACCCGCGCACGGGGGTGCCGCTCATCCTGCCGATCCGCTGAGACCCCGCCGAGGGCTGCGCACAGCCGGGATTTCACCGCCCCGGGCGTCAGCGCACCATGCGGATCTCGGCGAGGTCCTCGATCTCGGGGTCGATGACGCGTTCGCCGTCGGGTTCGAAGCCGTGCTTGCGGTAGAAGGCGATGGCGCGCACGTTCCGCTCGGCGACCCA
Organism: Agromyces seonyuensis; assembly: GCF_009789225.1. Classification (GTDB taxonomy): domain Bacteria; phylum Actinomycetota; class Actinomycetes; order Actinomycetales; family Microbacteriaceae; genus Agromyces; species Agromyces seonyuensis. The sequence continues at coordinate 48,634 of NZ_WSTA01000004.1, forward strand.
CAGCGAGGCCGGGCGGCCGTCGAGCGCCGCGTCGAGCAGCGCGGCGCCGAGACCGGTGCCGTAGGTCTCGGGCAGCGTGTAGAGCAGTCCGAGCTCGGTGTCGCGCACGGGATGCTCGTCGCCGCACGGCCGAGCGACCGCGAAGCCGACGACCCGGCCGTCGAGCTCCGCGACCGGCACGTGGTGGCCGCGCTCGATCGCACCGCGCCAGATCGCAGCGGTGTCGGGCAGGTCCGCGAGGAACGCGGCCGAGAGCATCCCCGCGTACGCGACCCGCCACGACGCGATGCGCACGTCGCTGATCGCCTCGGCATCGGCGGGGACGGCGGCGCGGACGGTGAACGCGGGGACCGGTGCATCGGGCATGGGGGCGACGGTATCGGCCCGCGCGCGGCTCACGCCAGCAGGACGATCCGCGGGCACGAGAGCAGCGCGCCTCTGCCCAGTGCCACGCCGGCGCTCAGCGGACGCGGTCGATGAGCGGGACGAGGCCGGTGAGGTCGGCGCGGGTGCCGGAGGCGCGGATGCGGCCGTCGGCGCGGGCATCCGCCCAGCCCTCGTCGCCCACGGCGAGCGCGAGCCAGGTCGCTGGGTCGGTCTCGACGACGTTCGGGGGAGTGCCACGCGTGTGCCGCGGGCCCTCGACGCACTGCACGGCGCCGAACGGCGGCACCCGCACCTCGACGCTGTTGCCGGGCGCCTGCTCGGCGAGCAGTTGGAGGGTGTACCGCACGGCGAGGGCGAGGGTGTCTCGATCCACCGCGGTGCCGGAGCCGGCCGTGCCGTCCGCCGTCGCCCACGCGCGCACGGCGTCGCGCCCCTCGACATCCGCGATTCGTGCTCTGGCCATTCCCCCATCCTCCCAGCCGCGAGCGGACGCCGGGTGCGGCGCGGGGTGCCTCGCGGGTCCGCACCCGGGGTCCGCTCTCGACGGCGATCGCCGCCCGACGGCGCGTGGCCCCGCGAGCGGGCCGGGGTAGCCTTGCCGGGTGAAGATCCTCGTCGTCGGGTCCGGTGCCAGAGAGCACGCCATCGTCCTCGCCCTCCTCGCCGAGGATGCGGGACACGAGATCGTCGCCGCCCCCGGCAACGCGGGTATCGCGGCATCCGCCCCGGCGCCCGGCGCCGCGAACGTGCCCGGCACCGTCGAACTGCTCGCGCTCGACGCGAACGACCCCCGCATCGTCGCGGACGCGGCCGTCGATGAGGACGTCGACCTCGTCGTGATCGGCCCGGAGGCGCCGCTCGTCGCGGGCGTCGCCGACGAGGTGCGCCGCCGGGGCATCCCGGTGTTCGGCCCCGACCAGGCGGCCGCGGCCCTCGAGGGCTCGAAGACCTTCGCCAAGCGCATCATGGAGGCCGCGGGCGTGCCGACCGGCGGCGCCGTGCAGGCCGCCGACCTCGCCGCCGTCGAGGCCGCGCTCGACGAGTTCGGCGCCCCCTACGTCGTCAAGGCCGACGGCCTCGCCGCGGGCAAGGGCGTCATCGTGACGGAGGACCGCGAAGCAGCCCTGGCGCACGCCGCCCACTACCTGCCCTTCGGCCCCGTGCTCGTCGAGGAGTTCCTCGACGGCCCCGAGGTCTCCCTCTTCCTGCTCAGCGACGGCGAGCACGTGCTGCCGCTCTCCCCCGCGCAGGACTTCAAGCGACTGCTCGACGGCGACGCCGGCCCGAACACGGGCGGCATGGGCGCGTACTCCCCGCTGCCGTGGCTCGACGAGCGCTTCGGCAGCGAGGCATCCTTCGTCGACGAGGTCGTCACGACGATCGCGCTGCCGACCGTGACGCAGCTCCGCGACGAGGGCACGCCGTTCGTCGGCCTGCTCTACGCGGGCCTCGTGCTCACGTCGAAGGGCATCCGCGTCATCGAGTTCAACGCCCGCTTCGGCGACCCCGAGACGCAGTCGGTGCTGCCGCGGCTCGCGACGCCCTTGTCGGAGCTGCTCTTCGCGGCGGCGACGGGCGACCTCGCCGGCCGCGCCAAGCCGGAGTTCCGCAGCGAGGCGGCCGTGACGGTCGTGCTCGCGAGCGAGGGCTACCCCGACGCGCCGCTCACGGGCCGCGTGCTCGAGGGCGTCGAGGCGGCGCACGCGACGCCGGGGGTGCACGTCGCGCACGCCGCGACGGCCCGCGCCGAAGACGGACGCCTGCTCGCCACGGGCGGCCGCGTGCTCGGCGTCGTCGCGCTCGGCGAGGACCTCGCGGATGCACGGGACCGCGCGTACGCGGCGCTGTCGGGCATCTCGCTCGAGGGCGGCCAGTACCGCACCGACATCGCGCTCGCCGCCGCGGGCCGCTGAACGCAAGGGTGATGAGGATGACCGACGAGACCGAACTCTCCGCCGCCGGCTGGACCCACGTCGCGAGCGGCAAGGTGCGCGACCTCTACGTGCCGACGTCGACGCTCGACGACGACGACACCTGGACGGGCGACCCGCTGCGCACCTCCCCGATCGTGCTCGTCGTCGCGAGCGACCGCGTGAGCGCGTTCGACTGCGTGCTCGAGCCCGCGATCCCCGGCAAGGGCGCCCTGCTGACGGCGCTCACCCGTTGGTGGTTCGACCGCCTCCCCGACGTGCCGAACCACCTCGCCGAGCCGCTCGACGATCGCTGGCAGTCGTTCCTGCCCGAGATCCCGGCGTCCGTCGCCGACCGGGCCATGCTCGCCCGCACCCTCGACATGTTCCCGATCGAGTGCGTCGTGCGCGGCTACCTCACCGGCTCCGGCTGGAAGGAGTACGTCGCCACCGGCGCGATCGGCGGGCTCGTGCTGCCCGAGGGCCTGAGCGACGGCGATCGCCTGCCCGAGCCGATCTTCACCCCGGCCTGGAAGGCACCGCAGGGCGAGCACGACGAGAACATCTCCTACGAGCGCATGGAGGAGATCGTCGGCGAGGTCGTCGCGGCGCAGCTGCGCGAGCTCTCGCTGCACGTCTTCGCCGAGGCTTCGGCGATCGCCGAGGAGCGCGGCGTCATCCTCGCCGACACGAAGTTCGAGTTCGGCGCCGACCGCGAGACCGGCATCGTCACGCTCGGCGACGAGGTGCTGACGAGCGACTCGAGCCGCTACTGGGATGCCGAGGCCTACGTGGGCGCGCCCTCGAAGGAGCTGCGGCTCGCGAGCTTCGACAAGCAGATCGTGCGCAACTGGCTCTCGGCGAACTGGGACCAGCACGAGTCGGAGGAGCCGCCGGTGCTGCCCGCCGAGATCGTGGCGAAGACCGCCGATCGCTACCGCGCACTGCTGGACCGGCTGCAGGGCTGACCCGCCGGTCGAGTAGCGCGCGTATCGAGACCCGTCGGTCGAGCGAAGCGTATCGAGACCCGCCGGTCGAGTAGCGAAGCGTATCGAGACCCTGCTGGACGCTCGCCCGCTCCGGCAGGTCAGCGCACCAGGTCTCGATACGCTCCTTCGTCGCTACTCGACCGACGGGAGGCGAGCCGTCGGTCGAGTAGCGAAGCGTATCGAGACCCGTCGGTCGAGTAGCGAAGCGTATCGAGACCCCGCAAGATGCCCTCCCCGCTCCGGCAGGTCGGCGCACAAGGTCTCGATACGCTCCTTCGTCGCTACTCGACCAACGAAAACCGACCGACGGATCGGGAATGTTCTCAGGTGCGTCGCGTTGAATACTTGTACCTGCAAGTGATTGGATGCTCCGCATGACCGCCGCGAACCCCGACCTCCTCGCCGCCGACACCGGCATGGGCGCCGTGACCCTGAAGGTCGGCGACCTCGACCGGATGATCGCGTACTACCGCGACGCCGTGACGCTCGAGCTGCTGTCGCTGCACGACGGTATCGCCGTGCTCGGCCGCGGCACGACGCCGATCATGATCCTCGAGCACGCTCCCGAGCTGAAGCACGCCTCCCCGAAGGACGCCGGGCTGTACCACACGGCCATCCTCTTCGACTCGAAGGCGGCGCTCGCGGCCGCGATCTACAACGTCGCCGTGCGTCATCCCGGTTCCTTCACGGGCTCCGCCGACCATCTGGTGTCCGAGGCGTTCTACTTCGACGACCCCGAGGGCAACGGCGTCGAGCTCTACTGGGACCGCGACCGCTCGACCTGGAGCTGGGTGCACGGGCAGATCGAGATGAACTCCCTCTTCCTCGACCCCAACGCCTTCCTCCGCGAGCACCTCAGCGAAGCGGGGGCCGCCCCCGACGCGAAGCTCGGCGACGCCGTCGTCGGCCACGTGCACCTCTCCGTCGGCAACATCCCCGCCGCCAAGCAGTTCTACGTCGAGCAGCTCGGTTTCGAGCAGACCACGATGTTCGGCTCGCAGGCGCTCTTCGTGAGCGCAGGCGGCTACCACCACCACATGGCGATGAACACGTGGAACAGCGCGGGCGCCGGCAAGCGTCGCCCCGTGCTCGGCCTCGGCAAGGTCGAGATCGTCGTCCCGAGCGCCGACGACCTCGGCGCCCTCGGCGAACGGATGCGCCACTTCGGCGTGCAGACCGCCGACGACGGACGCACCCTCGCCTTCGAGGACCCGTGGGCCAACGTCATCCAGGTCGAGGGCCCGTCGGTCGAGTAGCGGAGCGAATCGAAACCCCGCCACCAGGTCTCGATACGCTCCTCCGTCGCTACTCGACCAGCGGGAACGTCTCGATACGCTCCGTCGGTCGAGTAGCGAAGCGTATCGAAACCCCGTCACCAAGTCTCGATACGCTCCTTCGTCGCTACTCGACCAGCGGGAACGTCTCGATACGCTTCGTCGGTCGAGTAGCGAAGCGTATCGAGACCCCGTCACCGGGTCTCGATACGCTCCTTCGTCGCTACTCGACCAGCGGGAACGGCCTAGTCGAGGCGGCGATCGTCCGCGTGGCGTGCGAGGCTGCGCGCGTAGCGCTCGGTGAGCTGCACCATGAGGTCGGGGGTGTCCCGGTCGACGCCGAAGACGTAGCCCGGGAAGTCGAGCTCGCGCTGCGCCTCCCAGATCGCCTCGTGCTCGTGCGGGGGCAGGATGCGCGTCGGATCGCCGACCGCGACCCACCCGATCGGCACGACGGATCCGGGCTCGAGCTTCGTGCGCAGGTGCACGATCGCGTTGATGCGCACCTCGCTGCGATCCCCGATCACGGCGCCGTTGAAGATGCGCACGCCGGTCGCGAGGAACACCTCCTCGCCGATCGTCGCCCCCGACACGCTCGCCATCGGTCCGACGAGCGAATGGTCGCCGATGTGCACCGAGTTCACCGACGTCGCCCGGATGAGGGCGTTCTCCATGACGACGACGTGCTCGCCGATGACGATCGGGCCGCCCTCGGCGGAGATCACGGCGCCGTGCAGCACCTGCGCATCGGCGCCGATCGTGACGTCGCCCGAGATCACCGCGGTGGGCGCGACCACGGCGTCGGGGTGGATGCGGGGCTCGGCCCCGAGATGCTCGAACCGCATGGGCAGAGCGTAGCCACGGCGCGGCGTCGCCGTGCCGAACCCGCACCGCGGCCTAGGGTGAGCCGCGTGCTGGATGCCCGACTCGCCTACGCCCGACGCGCCGACCGCGCCGACGGGCTCGCGCACTTCCGCACCCGGTTCGTCGGCGCCGACACCGACCTCGTCTATTTCGACGGCAACTCGCTCGGGCGCCCGCCGATCGCCGCGGTCGAGGGCGTCGAGCGGTTCCTGCGCGAGCAGTGGGGCGGCCGGCTCATCCGCGGCTGGGACGAGTCCTGGCTGCGGCTGCCGCTCGAGCTCGGCGACCGCATCGGGGCGTCCGTCATCGGCGCGAAGCCCGGTCAGACCGTCGTGGGCGACTCGACGACCGTGCTGCTCTACAAGCTCATGCGGGCCGCGGTCGACGGCCAGCGCCGCCGCGACCCGAACCGCGTCGAGATCGTCATCGGCGACGACGACTTCCCCACCGACCGCTACCTCGTCGAGGGCATCGCGGCCGAGCGCGGGGCGCGCGTGCGCTGGGTGCCGGTCGATCGTTCCCGCGGGCTCACGCCCGAACTGCTCGCCGCGGCCGTCGGTCCGCGCACGGCGCTCGTCGTGGCATCCCACGTGTCCTACCGCTCGGCCTACCTCGCCGACGCCGCACTGCTCTCGCGCATCGCGCACGACGCGGGTGCCCTCGTGCTCTGGGATCTCTGCCACTCGGCCGGCTCGGTGCCGATCGAGGCGGATGCCTGGGGCTTCGATCTCGCGGCGGGCTGCACGTACAAGTACTTGAACGGCGGCCCGGGCTCCCCCGCCTTCGCGTATGTGCGCGACGACCTCCAGCCGCTGCTGCGCCAGCCGATCCAGGGCTGGTTCGGCTCCGCCGACCAGTTCGCGATGGGGCCCGGCTACCGCCCCGAACCCGACATCCGCCGATTCCAGTCGGGCACCCCGCCGATCGTCGGGATGCTCGCGATGGTCTCGACGCTCGAGATGATCGAGGATGCCGGGATGGCCGCGGTCCGTGAGAAGTCGGTGGCCCTGACCGAGTTCGCCATCGACCTCGCCGAAGAACTGCTCGCCCCGCTCGGCGTGACCCTCGGATCGCCGCCTGACCCCGCCGAGCGCGGCGGCCACGTGCTGCTGCACCACGACGCGATGCGCGAGGTCAACGCCCGCCTCTGGGAGCGCGACGTCATCGGCGACTACCGCGACCCCGGCGGCCTCCGGATCGGCCTCGCCCCCCTCTCGACGAGCTTCGAGGAGGTGCACCGCGGGCTCACTGCCGTGCAGACCGTGCTGCGCGAGGTCCTCGCCGAGCGCGCCGGGCTCGGGTGAACCCGGTCCCGTCGGCGCGTCATCCGTTCGCGCGGGCGCAGGTCGCGACATCCGCGCTCTGGCCCGTCAGCCCGTCGAGCACGGGCGGACCGGTCTCTGTCGGCGGCACGGTCGCCCCCGGATCGGCCGTGGCGGGACCCTCGGTCGCCGGCTCGACGGTCGGGTCGGTCGGCGATTCGGTCGCCTCCGCCTCGACGCCGTAGCCGAGCGAGCCGTCGGCGAGCGTGAAGGTCTCGTCCGCGACGATCGCGGCGACGAGCTCGTCCGCGAGCTCGGTGTTCGGCACGACCTTGCCCGGTGCGTCGACGCTGTCGAGCACCGGGTACTGCACGAAGACGATCCGTTCCAGCGGCACCTCGCGCAGGGTGAGGGCGAGCGAGGCCATGGTGATGGGATCCGCGAGCGAGGTCGAGACCTCCACGTGATCGGCCGCCGTCCGCGCGAGGGCGAACAGGGTCGCGGGGTCGGAGAAGGTGTCGTCGGCCTGCAGTTTGCGCACGAGCGAGGACAGGTACGCCTGCTGGTTCGAGATGCGCGCGAGGTCGCTGCCGTCGCCGACGCCGTGGCGGGTGCGGAGGTACGCGAGCGCGTCGGCGCCCTCGATGGTCGAGATCCCTGCCGGCAGCTCCAAGCCGGAGTACGGGTCGGAGATCGCCTCGTCGACGCACACCTCGACCCCGCCGACGGCGTCGCTGAGCGCGATGACCCCGAGGAACGAGATCGACGCCGCGTAGTCCATCTGCACGCCCGTGAGCTCGCCGATCGTCGCGGCGACGCACGCGAGCCCGCCCCGGCCGTAGGCGGTGTTGAGCGGCTGCGCCGACATCGCCGGGTACACCGTGCCGTCGTCGGGGTCGGTGCACTCGGGATGCGGGATGACGAGGTCGCGCGGGAAGCTCACCGCGACGGCGTCCTCGTGGTCGTCGGCGACGTGCAGCCAGATGTTCACGTCGTTGAGGGTGGCATCGCGCTCGCCGAAGGCGTCGCCCTGCTCCGCGTCGTTGTCGGTGCCGACGAGCAGCAGGTCGAAGCCGCCGTCGATGCTGCCGATGCCGGCGAGCTCGGGCAGTTCGCCCGCGTCGCCGCCGAGGTCGACGGCGTCCTCCTGCACCGAGCGCACGGTGTCCCAGATCACGAATCCGACCGTCGCGGCGAGGGCGACCAGGAGGATCGCCGTCACCGACGCGATCCACTTGAGCGCCGGACGCCACATCCCCTGTCCGGTGAGACGGCCGTGGCGCACCGGGCCGGCCTCGTCGACGGCGCCCTCGGGCTCGAGGAGCCCGTCGACGTCCACGTCGACCTCGTCTCGGGGTTCGGATTCGTCCATCAGTCGGCTCCAGCTCGGCGCAGCGGCTGCGAGCAACCGACCGCCGCCCGGCGGGATCCCGGCGGCGCGCCCGGCTCGAACCTACCCCGGAACCCTGAGGGTCCCTCGGCTGGAGACCCGGTGCGGCGGCCTGCTCCGTTCACTGCGCCGCGATGGCGGCATCCACGGCGGCGAGCAGATCGCCCGCGTGGAAGGGATGCTCGGCGGGCTCGATCCGGTCGAGGAACTCGGCGTAGACGGCAGCGAGCAGCCAGTGCTGGAGCGCCGCCGAGAGCGCGAGGGCGCGATCCGGGTCCGAGCCGGGACAGTCGGCACGCCAGCGGCGGGTGAAGTCGGCGGCGAGGACCGCGCGCTCGGCGCCGGGCAGGCCGACGCCGAGGACGTGCAGATCGAACGAGGGCAGCCCGAGCGCCGCGTCGCCCCAATCGATGATCGTGAGCGGCCCGCCCCGGGCGGCGCGCGTGTTGCCGGCGTGCAGGTCGCCGTGGACGAGCGTGTCGGGCAGTCCCGTCGCGCCCAGCTCGGCCGCGAGCACGTCGAAGCCGTCGAGGAACCGGTCGAGTCCGTCGCGCCGCTCCCGGTCGAGTCGGCGCCCGACCGCGAGGAGGCGATCGGGCAGCGTTTTCGCCGTGCGGTCGGGCACGCCGAGCGAGCGCCACTCCGCCGCCCGATCGAGCCCGGCGACGTGGATGCCGTGGGCGGCGGCCGCGATCCGCCTCCGGACGCTCAGCGGGGCATCGTGACCGTCGCTGCCGGGGACGTGGGCGAGGAGCATCCGGCCGTCGGCCTCGGCGAGCACCTCCGGGAGCGCGCCGTCACCGGGATGCGCCGAGTCGGTCGGCGACCCGGCGAACCGCGACTCCGGGGGCATCCCCCGGCGCAGCTCGGCGAGCCGGCGGATGACCCGGGGCTCGTGCGCGAAGAACCACGGCACCTCCTTGAGCCAGACCGGGCCATCGACCGTGTCGAGTCGATGGAGGCTCGAGAGATTCCAGGTGCGCAGTTGCGTCGCGCCGGTGGCGCGTCGTCCCGCCGCGGCGAGGGCGTCGTGCGCCCAGGCGAGGGACGCCGCCGGTCCGCCGGGCCGCGCGTACGGCGCGCGGCGGGGTTCCGGGGCATCGTCGGCGAACGCGGGCGCGAGCTCGAGTCCCGCGGGCAGGCCGCCGACGACCTCGGCGAGGTAGCGCACCCGGCCGCCGCTCGGCCCGTCGCTCACGGCATCCAGAAAACGCAGCACCTGCACCTCGACGCCGTCGCGCCGCCGGACGAACTCCACCGCCTCGCCGATGTCCGGCCACCACGGCGTCGAGAGCCCGATCTCCGGCAGTGCACCGAGCACGGCGCCCGATCGCTCCACGAGCACGAGCACGGCCGTGCGCACGGGGACGATCGGGCGCTGGGTCATCGGGACTCGACCGACGCCGGGGTGGGCGTCTCGGGCGAGGAGGCATCCGCGGGACGCTCGCCCCACGCGACCGTGACCTTGGGCTTGGCGAAGCACGCCACGACGACGAGCCCGACGGCGAAGGCGGCCGCCGGCAGCCAGAGCGCCTGGCTCATCGCGGTCGAGAAGCCCTCGGCGAGCTGCGGCGGGAGCGCTCCGCCGCCGCCGGCCTGCTCCGCGGAGCCCGCCGTGAAGCCGGGGAGGTTCGCGCTGAGTCGGGCATCCAGGAGCGCCGCCATGGCGGCCGAGCCGAGCACGCCGCCGATCTGGCGGGTCATGTTGTAGACGCCCGAACCGGCGCCCGCCTGCTGCGGCGGGAGGTTGCGCGTCGCCGTCGAGGCGAGCGGCGCCCACACGCCCGACTGGCCGAGGCCGAGGATCGCCGACGGGATCAGCAGCACCCAGAGCGGGCGATCGGGGGTGAGCAGCACGGCGTAGAGCACGAGGGAGACGACCACGAGCGCGAAACCGGGGATCGCGAGCCACTTCGGGTCGATGCGGTCGTTGAGCCGGCCGACGAGCGGCGCCATCACGAGCGCGGCGATCGCCATCGGCGCCAGCATGAGCGCGGACTGCGTCGGCTCGAGGCCGCGCGCCACCTGGAAGTAGAACGTCAGCGGCAGGGCGAAGCCCGTGATCGCGAGGCCCACGAGGGTGATGCCGGCGTTGGCGAGCGAGAAGTTGCGATCGCGGAACAGGGCGAGCGGCAGCAGCGGCTCGGAGCGGTTGAACCGCTGCCAGACGACGAACCCGGCGAGCACGAGGACGCCGCCCGCGATGAGGGCGATGATCCAGCCGTTCCAGTCGTAGGTGCCGCCCTCCTGGATGCCGAAGATGAGCAGGAACATGCCGACCGCGGAGAGCGCGACGCCGAACCAGTCGAAGCGGTGCGGGTGCGTGGGCAGATCGGGCACGAGTCGCCAGGCGAGCAGGAAGCCGACGATGCCGACGGGCACGTTGACGAAGAAGATCCACTGCCAGCCGGCCGCGTCGACGAGCACGCCGCCGAGGATCGGGCCGACGAGGAGGGCGACGCCCGAGGTCGCGCCCCAGATCGCCATCGCCCCGCCGCGCTGGGTCGGCGGGAAGATGCGGGTGATGACCGCCATCGTCTGCGGGGTCATGAGCGCGGCGCCGAGGCCCTGCACGACGCGCGCCGCGATGAGCATCTCGATCGTGCCCGCGAAGCCGCACCACAGGGACGACAGCGTGAACACGGCGAGGCCGATCAGGTAGAGCCGCTTCGGGCCGAACCGGTCGCCGAGGCGCCCGGTGATGAGCAGCGGCACCGCGTAGGCGAGCAGGTACGCGCTCGTCACCCACAGCACGCTCGTGAGGTCGGTCTGGAAGTCGGCGAGGATCGCGGGGTTGGCGATCGACACGATCGTCGAGTCGACGAGGATCATGAAGAAGCCGAAGACGAGCGCCCAGAGGGCGGGCCACGGCTTGGTCTCGTGCTGCATGCGGGGTGTTCCGTTCGGAGAGTGGGATCGGGTCGGCGCCGGGTCGGCGCAGCCCGATCGGGGTCACGGTGCCTCGCCGGGCGAGGGCTGGGGGCGGGCGGGGCGGGCGGCGGGCCAGTCGAGGCGTCCGTCCCGGAGTTCGGCGATCGTCGCGTCGAGCCACTCGAGCTCGGCGCGGCGCATCGCCACGAGGTAGGGCAGGTCGAGGAGGTACGGGCGCGGGACGCCCTTGGCCGCGGTCAGCTCGATGACGCCCGAGAAGAGTTCGAGCTGGGCTTCGAGTTCGTCGCGGCGCTGCTCGAGCAGCACGACCGCGTCGCCCGGCGGGAGGTGGCTGATCTCGCTGATCGCGAGCACGAACTCGGGGTACTCGTCGGCGACGCGCCCCAGCATCCGCGCGACCGCGCGGCGCAGGGCCTCGCGCCCGTCGTCGGTGATCGCGTAGACGGTGCGCTCGGGGCGGTTGCCCGCGCGCTCGACGCCCGCGGCGGCGATGAGGCCGTCGGCCTCGAGGCGTTCGACGGTGCGGTAGAGGGTGCCGGCGCTGACCTTGACGACGCGGTCCTCGCGGCGGTGGAGCATCGTCTGGAACATCTCGTACGGATGCTGGTCGCGCTCGACGAGGAGGCCGAGCGCGGCGACACCGAGCGGCGCGAGCGGTTTCATCGCGATCGTTCCTTCCTCCTGCGGCGGCGTCCGGCGGCCCGCCGATCGGGCTCCGGAGCACTCCACCTCGACTATTCCGCGTGGAATATTACGCTCGGAGCTTCGAGATGACAAGTCCGACGACGTCGAGTCGCCCTTCCTGATCGCTGCTCAGGGCGCGGGAGCGGCGGAACCGGCGAGTCGGTGGACTGGGATTCGGTCCCGCAGGGGCGGCGGAGCGTGCGGCGGCCGCGCGTGAGGGATGCTCCGCGCAGCCGGGTAGACTCGTGGCATCCCACCCTCGACCCGGACAGGAGTCCCACGGTGCCCACCATCGTCGTCGACGTGATGCCGAAGCCCGAACTGCTCGACCCCCAGGGCAAGGCCGTCGCCGGCGCCCTCTCCCGCACCGGTCACGGCGAGATCGCCGGGGTCCGCCAGGGCAAGCGCTTCGAACTCACCGTCGAAGGCCCCGTCACCGACGAGGTCAAGGCCGAGATCACCAAGATCGCCGAGGAGATCCTCTCCAACTCGGTCATCGAGGACGTCGTCAACATCGACTTCGGCGACGAGTCCTGAGGGGCGAGGCGATCATGCGCATCGGCGTCATCACCTTCCCCGGCTCGCTCGACGACCGCGACGCCCAGCGCGCGGTCCGCATCGCCGGCGCCGAGCCCGTCGCCCTCTGGCACGGCTCGCACGACCTCGAGGGCGTCGACGCCCTCATCCTCCCGGGCGGTTTCTCGTACGGCGACTACCTGCGCTGCGGCGCGATCGCCTCGCTGTCGCCGATCATGACCGAGGTCGTCGACGCGGCGAACGCCGGGATGCCCGTGCTCGGCATCTGCAACGGCTTCCAGATGCTCGTCGAGGCGCACCTGCTCGAGGGCGGCCTGATCCGCAACGACCACGGCTCCTTCATCTGCCGCGACCAGGTGCTGCGCGTCGAGAACGCGTCGACCGCCTGGACGGGCGACTTCGCCGCCGGCCAGGAGATCACCATCCCGCTGAAGAACGGCGAGGGCGGGTTCATCGCTTCGGAGGAGACCCTCGACCGCCTCGAGGGAGAGGGCCGCGTCGCCTTCCGCTACGTCGACGTCAACCCGAACGGCTCGCTCCGCGACATCGCCGGCATCACGAACGACCGCGGCAACGTCGTCGGCCTCATGCCGCACCCCGAGCACGCCGTCGAGGCCGGCTTCGGCCCCGACACCGCCGCGGCCATGCGCTCCGGCGTCGACGGCCTCGGCTTCTTCACGTCGGTGATCCGCTCGGCGCTCGTCGAGGCGTAAGACCCGCTCGACTTCTCCGCTGGTCGAGGACCCGCTGGTCGAGTAGCGACGAAGGAGCGTATCGAGCCCCTCCGCGAGTCCGGGTCTCGATACGGCGCTGGCGCGCCTACTCGACCGACGGGGCCTACAGCGGGTCCGGGTCTCGATACGGCGCTGGCGCGCCTACTCGGCCGACGGGGGCCCGCCGGCCGGCGAGGAGCCGTCGGCGCGCTCGGCCTCCTCCTCCTCGAGCCGCACGATCGGGATCGCCTGCGTGAACTGCGCCGCCCGCTGCTCGGCCTCGGGGCTGCCGCTGAACAGCCCGTCGTGGCGGTGCTCCTCGGGTTCGGCGGGCGGGACGGTCGCCGCAGCGCCGTTCTCTCCGGCGCTGCGCTTCGACGGGGCCTTCCGCTGCTCGACGAGCACGTGCTGGGCGGGCTCGGCGGCCTCGTGCTCGCGCTGCACCCAGTCGACGAGTTCCTCGCGCACGAAGCAGCGCAGGTCGAAGAGCGTCGGGGAGTCGATCGCGGTGACGAGCACGCGCACTCGCACGAAGCCGCCGACGGCGTCCGTGACCTGCAGCACCTTGGCCCGCCCGTCCCAGAGGTCGGTGCGCTCCAGGATGCGATCGAGCTCGTCGCGCATGCGCCGCGCCGACACCCGCCAGTCGAGGTCGAGCTCGACGGAACCGAGCAGTTCGCTGCCCGTGCGAGTCCAGTTCTGGAACGGTTTCGTCGTGAAGTACGTGCACGGCAGCACGAGCCGGCGCTCGTCCCAGATGCCGACGACGACGTAGTTGAGCGTGATCTCCTCGATCCGCCCCCACTCCCCCTCGACGACGACGACGTCGTCGACGCGGATCGCGTCCGAGAAGGCGAGCTGGATGCCCGCGAACAGGTTGGCGAGCGTCGACTGCGCCGCGAGGCCCGCGACGATCGAGACGATGCCCGCGGAGGCGAGCAGCGACGCTCCCAGCGCGCGCGCCTCGTCGAACGTGAAGAGGATGACGCCCGCCGCGAGGAACACCATGACGACGACGACGAGCCGCCGCAGCACGGCGAGCTGCGTGCGCGCACGGCGCGCGCGGCGATTGTCGGCGACGTCGATGGGGTAGCGCGCGATGGCGAGGTCGGTCGCGAAGAGGATCGCCTGGCACAGGAGCCACGCGGTCGACGCGATCAGAACGATGAGGAACGTGTGATCGACTGCGCCGCGCGCGTGGTAGTCGGGGTACCTCGTCGAGATGACGACCCAGAGGCCGATGACGACGAGCAGCGTGCGGAACGGCCAGCGCAGTCGCACGATGAGCCGGTTCGCCCACTCCCGTTTGCGGGCGATGGCACGCAGGATGAGCGCGGCCAGGCCCGAGATCGCGAAGACGACGAGTGCGAGCGCGAGGAGCGCGAGGCCGAAGAAGAGCCAGTCCTGCCAGGTCTCGTTCATCGCCTCAGCCTGGCCCGCCAGGGCGGACCACCGCAACGACGGGGCGGGGTGAGCAGTGCGCCGAACCGGGTCAGGGCGCGGGAGCCGGCGTCGGCTCGTGCACGCAGCCCGGCGGCTCGGAATTGCCCGAGATCGAGAAATCCTCGCAGGTGAGGAAGTGCTCCTGATTGGCCCCGAGCGCGTAGGAGCCGACCGTCGTCACGACGAGCGCGAGGATCGCGACGAGGCGCCGACCCCGACCGAGCTGCGAGCCGAACTCCGGCCAGACGAGGCGCGCGAGCGTCCAGATCGTGAACGGGATGCCGAGCAGCGCCACCGTGAGGGCGAGGATCTCGCCGAGGAGCACGCCGAAATTCTCGTCGTCGTCGGCCGGCACGAAGGTCAGGACCAGCCAGAGCGTGGGGATCAGCAGCAGCGCCACCTGCAGCGCGCGGCGCGGGTAGGGCCGCGGCTGCAGCAGCACGACGAACACCATCACCGTCGAGGCGACCCAGACCGTCAGCAACTGGTCGAAGAAGAGGTCGCCCCACGCGCCGAGGGTGAAGGCGGGCCACCACATCGCGATGGCGATGCCGAACAGGAGCACACCGCCGACGGGCGGACGGCGCGACCGCGGCGCCTTCGCACGCGGATCGACGATGTCGTCCGGTCCGACCGGCGGTGCTGACGGCAGTGCGACGTGCCCGCCCACGACGGCGTCATCGGGCTCAGCACCCTCATCCGCTGCGGCGCCGTCCTCCGGCGCGGGTCCCCCGATCCCTGCCACGGCGTCACCGTAGCATCGCCGCGGGCGGACCCGTCGGCGCGCGCAGGCCGGTGCGGCCTCAGAACTTGAGCAGGCTGAAGACCTCGTAGCGGTCCTCGAGCAGCGCGCGGCCGCCGAGGTCTTCGAGTTCGGCGACGACGGAGATGCCCGCGACCTCCCAGCCGGCGCGCTCGACGAGTCGGGCCGCCGCTGCGACCGTGCCGCCGGTGGCGAGCACGTCGTCGACGATGAGCACCTTCGCGCCGGGCTCGAGCTCCCCCTCGTGCACCTCGATCGCGGCGGTGCCGTACTCGAGGGCGTACTCCTCGCGGATGGTCGTACGCGGCAGCTTGCCCGCCTTGCGGATCGCGAGGATGCCCGCACCGGTCAGCGCGGAACCGGCCCCGGAGAGGAAGAACCCGCGGGCTTCGATGCCGCCGATGTGGTCGAACCGCCCCGCGAAGGGCTCGGTGATGCCGAGGGTCGCCGCGCGCAGCGCAAGCGGGTCGGCGAAGACCGGCGTGAGGTCGCGGAAGAGGACGCCGGGCTCCGGGAAGTCCGGGATGTCGAGGATGAGCCGGGCGACGGCCGCGGCGTGGTCGTCGGTCGCGGGCTGAGGCGCTGCGGGCTCGGTCATCCGACCATTGTCCCATCCCGCACCCGGGCCGCTGCTCGGTTCTCGCCCAGGCCGACCGGCCACGATGGAGGCAGCCGACCCGAAGGAGCGCCCGTGAGCCCGAAACGACTCTTCCGCATCGCCGCGATCGCCGAGGCGGTGACGTGGGCGCTGCTGCTGAGCGCGATGGTCGCGAAGTACGGCTTCGGACAGGACTGGGCGGTCTCGATCGCGGGCGGCGTGCACGGCTTCGTGTTCCTCGCGTTCATCGCCGTCTCCGTGCTCGTCGGCGTGAACCAGCGCTGGAGCGTCGGCCGCATCGCGCTCTCCGTCGCGATGGCGATCCCGCCGTTCGCGACCGTGCCCTTCGAGATCGCGCAGATCAAGCGCGGCCGGCTCGAGGGCGACTGGCGGCGCGAGCCCGGCGAGGAGCCCGACCGGCTCGTCGATCAGGTGCTGCGGACGCTCCTCGCCAGGCCGCTCGTCACCGGCATCCTCGCGATCGCCCTCGTGGCGGCGGTCTTCGCGGCGCTGCTCGTCGTCGGCCCGCCCGGCGGCGGCGAGGCCTGACGCCGGTCGAGGAGCGACGCGTATCGGGACCGGGGGACGAGGTCTCGATACGCTCCTGCGTCGCTACTCGACCAGCGGGTCGCGTATCGAGACCCCGTGAGCCGCTCGCCCGGTCGCGATACGGCGCTGGGGCGCCGACTCGACCAACGGGGGAGGAGAATGGGTGCATGCCCATCCTGAACAAGGACATGCAGGTCTGCATCTCGCTCTCGGGGCGGCCGTCGAACCTCGGCACCCGCTTCCACAACTACCTCTACGACGAGCTCGGCCTGAACTTCGTCTACAAGGCGTTCACGACCGACGACCTCGAGGGGGCGATCCGCGGCGTGCGCGCGCTCGGCTTCCGCGGTGCGTCGGTGTCGATGCCCTTCAAAGAGGCCGTGATCCCGCTCGTCGACGAGCTCGAGGAGTCGGCGGCCGCGATCGACTCGGTCAACACGATCGTCAACGACGGCGGTCGGCTGACCGCCTCGAACACCGACTACGAGGCCGTCGCCCAGCTCATCGCCGAGCACGAGCTCGACCCGGGCCTCGACGTCGTCGTGCGCGGCTCCGGCGGCATGGCGAAGGCCGTCGTGGCGGCATTCCGCGGCGCCGAGTTCGAACACCTCACGGTGTACGCGCGCAACGAGGCGACGGGGCGCGCACTGGCCGAGAAGTACGGCTACGCCTGGACCGGCGAAGATCCCGAGCCCGGTCACGAGCTGCTCGTCAACGTCACGCCGCTCGGGATGTCCGGCGCCGACGCCGACGCGCTCGCGTACTCTCCCGCGCAGCTGGCCGCCGCGAGCGCGGTCTTCGACGTCGTGGCGTTCCCCGCCGAGACGCCGCTCATCCGTGCGGCGCGCGAGGCCGGGCTGCCCGTGGTCACGGGCGCCGAGGTCGTCGCGCTGCAGGCGGCTCGCCAGTTCGAGCGCTACACCGGCGTGGCGCTGACGCCCGAGCAGATCGCCCGGGCGTCAGCGTTCTCGCGCGCCGAGTAGCGGCTCAGGCCTGCGCGTCGACGTAGCGGCCGGGGGCCGCCGCGGCGGTGGCGGCGGCCGCGGCCGACACGTACGAGCCGACCACGGCATCCACCTCGACGTCGCCGCCGGCGTACGCGCCGCGCACCGCGGACACGGCCGCGCTCGTCACGTACGCGCCCTCCAGGCGGGCGAGCACCGACTGCGAGGCCGAGCCCATCGCCGCGGCGATCGGGTCGTCGGTCGCGGGCAGCGACAGCGCCGCCTGGATCTGTCCGGCCGAGCCCATCGCGCGCTGCTGCAGATCGAGCCCGTCGTCGAGCGGCAGGTCCACGGCGCTCACGCGGCGTCCGCTTCGCCCGAGGCTGCGGCGTAGCCGTCGCGGAGGATCGCGCCGAGGCTGGCGTCCACGTTCGTCCAGTACTGGAAGAACCGCTCGCGGATGTCGTCGACCGTGATGGCCTGCGCCTGGCCGAGCAGGGTCGCGTGGAAGCGCTCCTTCGACTCGGCCGAGTAGACGTCGCGGTAGAGCGAGCCGGCCTGGCCGAAGTCGTCGTCGTCGCGGTGCAGGGTCGCGGCCGAGCGCACGAGGGCGCCGTCGGACTCCCACGCGCCCTCGCCGGCCGCCTCGGCGGAGGCCGCCGGACCGCCGACCGAGTTCGGGGCGTAGACCGGCGCGCTCGGGGCGTTGAACGTGTACCGCGCCGCGCCGTCCTGCGAGTAGTTGTGCACCGGGGCGGCGTGCGGCGCGTTCACCGGCAGCTGGTTGTAGTTGGTGCCGACGCGGTAGCGCTGGGCGTCCGGGTAGCTGAAGACGCGGGCCATGAGCATCTTGTCGGGCGAGATGCCGATGCCGGGCACCGTGTTCGCGGGCGAGAACGCCGCCTGCTCGATCTCCGCGAAGAAGTTCTGCGGGTTGCGGTTCAGCTCGAGCGTGCCGACGGGGATGCGGGGGTAGTCGGCGTGCGGCCAGACCTTCGTGAGGTCGAACGGGTTGAAGCGGTACTCCTTGGCGTCCTCGTACGGCATGACCTGCACCGAGAGGTCCCACTTCGGGAAGTCGCCGCGCTCGATGGCGTCGTGCAGGTCGCGACGGTAGAAGTCGGCGTCGGCGCCGGCGATCGCCTCGGCCTCGTCGGCCTCGAGGCGCAGGTCGCCCTGCTGGGAGTCGAAGTGGTACTTCACCCAGAAGCGCTCGCCGGCGGCGTTGATCCACTGGTAGGTGTGCGAGCCGTAGCCCTGCATCTCGCGCCACGACTTCGGCAGGCCGCGGTCGCCCATGAGGTAGGTGACCTGGTGGGCCGACTCGGGCGAGAGGGTCCAGAAGTCCCACTGCATGTCGGCGTCGCGGAGGCCGGAGCCCGGCAGGCGCTTCTGCGAGTGGATGAAGTCGGGGAACTTGATGCCGTCGCGGATGAAGAACACGGGGGTGTTGTTGCCGACGAGGTCGTAGTTGCCCTCGGTCGTGTAGAACTTCAGCGAGTAGCCGCGGACGTCGCGCCAGGTGTCGGGCGAGCCCTGCTCGCCGGCGACGGAGGAGAAGCGCAGCAGCGTCTCCGACTCGGCGCCCGGCTGGAAGAGCGCGGCCCGCGTGTAGGCCGAGACGTCGTGGGTCACGGTGAACGTGCCGAACGCGCCGCCGCCCTTGGCGTGCACCACGCGCTCCGGGATGCGCTCGCGGGCGAACTGCGCGAGCTTCTCGACGAGGTAGCGGTCGTGGAGCGCCGTGGCGCCGTCGGCGCCCGCGGTGAGGGAGTGGGCGTCGCTGGCGACGGGAGTGCCGGTCTGGGTGGTGGTCGGTTCGGCCATGTCGTCCTTCTTCGGTCGTGGGCGTGGCGGTGGGTCCGTCCGCCTCCGGGGTCGACGACGAGACCCCTGCGGGGTCGTCGAGGATGCCCGGGCGCGGTCGACGTCGTGCGACGACGGCCGTGCGGTTCGCGGGCGCGCCGGATGCCGCCCGGTGCGGGCGTTCCGTTCCGCGGCTTCGGGTGTGCCGCGGGTACTGCGCTAGACGGTGCGGCTCCGGCACTCGCCGCAGAGGCCCCAGAAGGTGACCTCGGCCGAGTGGATCTCGAAGCCGTTCGTGGCGGACGGGGTGAGGCACGGGCTCTCGCCGATGACGCAATCGACGTCTTCGACGCGCTGGCAGCTCGTGCAGACGAGGTGGTGGTGGTTGTCGCCGATCCGGCTCTCGTAGAGGGCCGGGGAGCCGGCGGGCTCGATCTTGCGGATGAGCCCCGCACCCGAGAGCGCCGTGAGCACGCCGTACACCGCCTGGAGGGAGGTCGTCGGCAGCTCCTGCTGCACTCGTGCGAACACCGTGTCGGCATCGTCGTGCCCGTGACCCGAGAGGGCGTCGAGCACGGCGAGCCGCGGGGCGGTCACTTTGAGACCCGCCGAGCGCAAGCGCTCCGCGGTGCTCTCGTGCCCCGTGTTCGTCGTCATGCCACCATCCTACTCGGTTGTTTTGAATAGTTCAAAACAACTTGCCGAACCACTCGCGTGCACCACGCGCACGCGTGCCCGCAGGGGAGCGGATCGCGGGCCCGTCAGACGAGCGCGGAGACTCCCGTGCGGGCTTCGACCGCGCGCCAGAGGCGCGCACCTCGCTCGCGATCTCGCACCTGGGCCGTCGTGCGACCCCGCGCCGGTTCGCCGCGGGTGAGGAAGCGAGGACCCCAGTAGTCGCCGCCCTCCACCCCGATCGCGGTCGCGGCGTGGACCACCGCGCGGGCGCCGTCGTCCTTGCCCTGCGCCCACGCCTGGAGCGCGTCGGCGAACCGTTTGGACGTCGAGGGCTCGTTCACCCCGGGCACGCGCGGCGTGCGACCGCCGATCGAATAGCCGGGATGCGCGACGACGCTCGCCACCCGCGACCCGCGGGCGCGCAGCCGACGGTCGAGCTCGAACCCGAGCGTCTCCACCGCGACCTTCGAGCGCGCGTAGGCCTTCCACCCGGTGTAGTCCGACTCGAGCTCCAGATCGGCGAAGTCGAGTTCCTCGAACCGGGTCGACAGGGAACCGAGCCACACCACGCGCGGCGCCGTCCAGCGGTCCGCGGCCGACGCCTCGAGAGCGGGCAGCGCGCCGGCCAGCACCCGCTGGTGGCCGAGCACGTTCGTCGCGAACACGAGCTCGACCCCGTCGGGCGTCGTCTCGCGCCGCTTCGGCGTGTGCACGACGCCGGCGTTCAGCACGAGGACTTCGAGCGGGCTCGCGGCGAGCACGGCCGTGCCCGCCGACACCGCGGCGGGGTCGGACTGGTCCATGACGAGGGTGTCGAGCCGGGCATCCGGATGCCTCGTGCGGATCGCCCGCACGGCCGCGTCGAGCTTGCGCGGGCTACGGCCGGTGAGGGTCACGTCGAAGCCCTGGGCCGTGAGGCCGGCGGCCGTGAAGAAGCCCACGCCGGCGGTCGCGCCGATGACGGCGGCACGGCGGGCGGCGAGGTTGCGATCAGGTCGGGTGTCGGGCACGGTTCGACCCTATTGGCTGCCGCGATCGGCCGGCCCGCCGTTGTGGATCAGCTGCCGAAGCCGCTCAGGTGTCGGCGCCGCCCGAGCCGTCCCGTCCCGGGAACCCGGGGAACTCGCCGTCCTGGCCGCCGCCGGGGCCGCCCTGACCGGGACCGCCCTCCTGGAAGTCGCCGGGCGTGAACCCGCTCCGTCCCGGGCCGGAGTCGAAGCCGCCGCCGGTCGCGAACCCGCTGAGGAAGCCGATGCCCATGAGCAGCGCGCCGACGAGCACGATCCCGGTCACGACGGCCCACGTGCGTCGGTACCAGGGGCCGCTGCCGCGGGGAGCGGCGGCCGGCGCCGGCGGCTGATTCCAGTGTTCGGCGTACCCGGCCGGTCCCTCGGCCGGGTACTGGGTCGTCGACTCCGTCGGTGCGCTGCTCATGGGTGCGATGGTCGCCGACGTTCCCATCGATCGGCTATGCCCGGCCGAGGCATCCGGTGTGGATTCCCGCCCACGGAGCCCAGGAAACCGTTCGGAGAGGTTTCGCAACCGGGCGGCGAGCCGCCATGATCGAAAGGTGACCGAGCTGGGGGGCCCGGGCGGGGACGGTCGATCGCCCGACGAGAGCGCGCTGCGCGTGCTGCTCGAACGTCGTCCCGACACGATCGCCGAGGTCGCGCTGGCGCTCGGCATCGACGAGGCCGAGGCGGGTGCGGTCCTCGACCGGCTCGTCGCCGCGGAACGCGTCGGCTGGGACGGCGGCCGGCTGGTCTACCCGAGCCCGGCCCTGGTCGGCGGGCGCCGCGTCGGACGGCTGCTCGACGAGGCCCGGGCCCGGCTCGACGCCGTGGAGGGCGAACTCGCCGCGCTGCCGCGCCGCATCGACGAGTGGGCGGCCGGGCTCGACCCGGCGGGCGCCGCGTCGTCGCTGCAGATCGCCGATACCCTCGAGGACCTGGTCCGGCTCGCGCGACACAGCTTCCTCGAGCGCGACACCCGGCACCTGCGCATCATGCTCTCCGATCTCCGCCAGATGGGGGTCATCGGACCGCTGCAGGGCACCAACGAGGACTACCTGCAGCGCTCCGGGGTGCGCGCCGACGTGCTGGTGCCAGCCGGCGCCCTCGGCTCCCCCGCGGTGCTCCAGGCGGTGCTCGCGCAGCGCGTGCCGTCGGCGACCTACCGCAGCCACGTCGACGCCGCGCACTGGCTCGTCGTCGCGACCGACCTCGCCATCATCCAGGCGCCGGACGGGGGCGGCTTCGTGATCGTGCGCAACGCGGCGGTCGCGGCGGTGCTGCGCGACTACTTCGACGCGTTGTTCACGCGAGGCGCCGTGCTCGATCCCGACGACGCCCCCGACGCCCTGCTCGCCGGCCTCGCCGCGGGCCAGACCGTCGAGGCTGCCGCCGCTGCCGCGGGCGTCTCGGTGCGCACCGCCAACCGGCGCATCGCGCAGGCGATGCAGGAGTACGGCGCCGCGAGCCTCTTCTCGCTCGGCGTCGCCTGGGCGGGTCGCCCCCGTTCGGAGGGCTGACCGCGTCACGGCACGCAGGTCGCCGCGAACTTCGCGGCCGGACGCCGGCCGACGATCGCCGCGTACCGGTCGAACCCGGCGTCGACAGCCGCGCACGGCTGCGCCGGCCACGACCCGACCGGACGGTCGCGGACGAACATCGTCACCCGGGTCGCCCGCCCCGACGCCGTGTGCACGAGCTCGACGTCGCGCAGCCCCGGTCGCAGGAAGACGACGGACCGCCCCACGACGACGTCGGACTCGACGCTCGAGGAGACCCGCATGCCCGCGACCGGCCCGAGCGGGTCGCCGTACTGATCGAGGCCGACCACCTCCAGCCTGACGGGCTCCCCCGTCTCGACGAGCGCGGAGAACGTCGGCTCGAGCGTCGCGAGCCGCGAGCGCGGGTGATCCGCGGTCCCACCCTCCAGCGGCATCACCCGATCACCCGCGACGGCCGTGCCGTCGTCCGCCCCGGGCAGGTCGTCGGCGCGGGCCGCGACCGCCGCGAAGCCGAGCGCGCAGGCCGCCGCCACGACCGCGGCCGTACGGCGCAGCGCGCGTCGTCGAACCTCCGCCTGCATGCCGCCCCGCCCGTCGTCCGTGCTCGCCGATGAGACGCCCGACTCGGCCGGGAACCCGAGGACGTCGACTCTCATGCTGGAGCGTTCCGTGAGACTCCGCCAGGGGTTCGGGCGGCCACCGTGCGCCATGGCGGAAACCGGCCAGCCGGGTGCCGCGCCGCCGTCAGGTGGTGAGGCGCATCTGCAGCGCGTCGTGCGTCGGCAGGTCGCCGTCGAACCGCACGCCGCCGCGTTTGGGGCCGGCCGCGACGAGGTCGAGATGCATCGGGCACGGCGCGGGCAGGCGCGCGGCCGCCGCGGCCACGGCCGCCTCGAGCGCAGCGACGTCCGCGGTCGCGAGATCGACGACGACCGACGCCCCCGCGACGGCGCAGACGCGCGTCTCGGGCCGCGCCGCGAAGACCGCGGCGACGCGATCGAGTTCGCCCGGCATCGGGTCCAGCCGGAGGAGCGCTTCGACGGGGTAGCCGAGGACGGCGGGGCTCACGACCCCGCGGATGAAGAGGGCGCCGGCTGCGCTCGCCTGCTCGAGCCGGCTCGCGACCGTCGCAGTCGAGACTCCGAGCTCGCGCGCGAGCTGCTGCGCGGTCGCGCGCCCGTCCTGCCGGAGCGCGGCGAAGAGCGTCGTCGTCCCCTCGTCGAGATCGATCGGGGTGGCGAACAGGGAGGCGTGCTCGTCGACGTTGCCGAGGAGCTCGTACTGCTCGGACGTCAGCAGGTCGGGCCGCCAGCCGGAGGCCGTGCGGTGGTAACGCGAGATCTCGTCGAGCCGGTATCCCGTGATGCCCTCGATGGCGCCGAGACCGGCATCCACGAAGTCGAGCACTTCGCCGGAAGCGAGGAAGAGCTCGGCGTAGACGACGTTCTCGCTTGCGAGCACCGACACGCGCCCCACGTCCTCGCGCGCGGCGAGCGCCTCGCCGGTCGCCCGCATGGCCCCGGGCCGCACCCTCGCCCGGAGCGCGTGCGGATCGACGCGGAGCGGGCCGCGCAGGTTGGGCAGGGCGAGCACCCGCACGATCCCCTCGTCGAGGAGCCGAGCGCCGCGGCGGGCGACGCTGCGCTCCGGCTCGCCGAGCACCGTCGCGATGCGACGCCACGACGCCCGGCCGTTTCCGACGAGTGCCGCGGCGATGCGGCGGTCCAGGTCGTCCAGGAGCAGCGTCATGCCAGCATCCTCCCAGAGCCCGGACCGCCGCCCGGTCAGCGCTCCGAGCCCACGAAGTGCAGAATGCCGGCGTACGCCGCGCGCGTCCCGGTGATGACCGCGGAGCGGGCATTCGGCTTGAAGAACGGCGAGTGATTGGCGGCGGGCATCCCCCCGGCGAACTCCGAGACCGGCATCGAGCCGAAGCCCCAGAAGACGACCGGCACGCCGATCGCGTCGCCGAGGAGACCTGCGTCCTCGGAGCCCATGCCCATCGGCATCGAGATGACGGTGCCGGCGCCGAACTCCGCCTCGAGGGCGGCGGCGACCCCGGGCGTGAGGCCCGGGTCGTTGTAGAGCCGGGGGAACCGGCTGATCTCCTCGATGCGGGGCTCGCGCGCGCCGGACGCGGTCGCCTCGGCGGCGACGATCCGGCGGATCGCCGAGAGGACCTGCTCGCGCACCTCCTCGTTCGGCGTGCGCACGTTGACGGTGAACTCCGCCGTCTCCGGGATGATGTTCTCCTTCAGCCCGGCGTGGAAGGTGCCCACGGTCACAACCGCGGGGGTCTGGGGCGCGAGCTCGCGGGAGACGATGGTCTGGAGGCGCAGCACCATCGCCGCGGCCTGGACGATGGGGTCGATGGACTGCTCCGGCTGCGAGCCGTGCGCGCCCTTGCCGAAGACCGTGATGCGCCACGAGTCGGCGAGGCTCGCCATGTTCCCGGGGTTGAGGAAGGTGACGAGCTCGGGGGCGGGGCCGACGTGCTGGGCGAGGACGACGTCGGGCTTGGGCGCCTTGAGCCAGAGCCCGTCGTCGAGCAGTGCCCGCGCGCCGGCGGCCGTCTCCTCGGCCGGCTGGAAGATCAGCACGACCCGTCCGCTCCACTCGTCGCGACGTTCCACGAGGAGCTGTGCGACGCCGAGTCCGGCGACGATGTGGGTGTCGTGCCCGCAGCCGTGCATGACGGGCACCGCCTCGCCGCTCGGCAGCACGCCCGTCGCGGAGCTCGCGTAGTCGAGCCCCGTCTGCTCGAGGATCGGCAGACCGTCCGTGTCGGCGCGGAACGCGACGACGGGACCGTCGCCGTTCTCGACGACGGCGACGACGCCGGTGCCCCCGACGGCGAAGGGGGCGAGGCCCAGTTCGCCGAGCCGGGCCGTGATGTACGCCGCCGTCTCGGTCTCCGACGACGAAAGCTCAGGATGCGCGTGCAGGTGCCGGTAGCGCTCGACGTGTTCGGAGACGAACTCGTCGGAGAGCAGGTGCGCCGCCGCGGGGACGGCGTCGGGGTCGAGCGTCGCGGTCGCCGCGGCGCGGATGATCGCTTCGAGGGGGCTGCTCATGGTGTCGGTCGTTCCTCTTCGGTGTTCGTTCGTGCTCGGCGCCGGGCGGGTTCGGGCCGCCCGGCGCGACGGCTCAGTTCGATTCTGCGACGCCGACGGGCTCCGGCGCTTCGTCCGTCTGCTTCGTCTTCGGCTTGATCAGGAACGACAGCAGCTGCGGGACCATCGCGCCGAACACGGCGGGAAGGATGAACGTCTGCACGGTCTGGATCAACTCGGCCGGGATGAGGCTGAGCAACCAGGTGCCGAGCAGGCCCACGAGGAGGACGAGCGACGCGATGTGCACGATGACGGCGCCGATGATGGCCGACCCGGAGATGAACTCGGCTCGCTTCGTGCCGGGCCGTGCACCGAGCTTGTTCTGGGCGACGATGCTCGCCGGGAGGAGCTTGTTGCCGATGTTGCCGATCATGAAGGCCTGGTACATGGCCGACTTGCCGAGGATCGGGTAGTACATGATCGGCTCGACGATCGCTCCGACGCCGAGCAGCAGGGCGACGGCGCCGACGGCCGTCCAGAACTCGCCGGCGGTGACGCCGAGGCCGGTGCCGAAGGCCATGAAGAGGGCGGCCGCGATCGTGACCACGAGGCCGAGGCCGAGGGTGATGGGACCCCAGATCGAGGTCGTGCGGTCGAACTCCGCGATGCTGCCGCGTGCGGGAGCCGAGGTGCCGTGTGCCATGGAATGCGCCTTTCCGTTGCTTCGTCCGGGGAACCGGCTCAGGCGGCCGCGGCCACGCCGGCGCCGATGAGGAGGGAACCGAAGATGGCGATGCCGAGCCCCCACTCGCGCAGCCAGTGGATGCCCCACTTGGTCGCGATGAGGAGGCAGGCGCCGCCGATGATCGCACTCGCGACGAGCACGATGCCGTTGACCGGCGACTTGCTGACCTCGCCGAAGATGAGGAAAGCGAAGGCGAGCGGCAGCACCACCAGCGGGGCGATGGAGAGGACCTTGCCGACCTTGGGGCTGGTCTTGCGCAGGGCCGTGCTCGTCGTGTTGAAGAGGGGCGTGATGATGAGGGCGGCCGTCATCCAGAGCACGCCGAGCACGCACATCGAGGCGAAGGAGATCGCGAAGACCTTGGCCGTGTAGTCGTCGCCGCCGAGGGAGGCGCCGACGGTCGAGGCGCCGATGCCGGCCGCGGCGACGTCGTAGGGGGCCGAACCGACGAGTCCGATGCGGGCGAGCACGGCCGGCGTGCCGAACAGCGGCAGCAGCGACAGTGCGACGAGGGCGACGGCGAGCGAGGGCCCGATCGCGGCGATCGCGCCGGTCTTGACCGCCTGCGACACCTCCTGCTGCGTCAGTTCCGCAGCCTCGGCCGAGCGGCGGATCGCGCGGAGGTAGATCGTCGATTGCAGGATGATGACGGCGAAGACCGCCACCGCCAGCCCCCACAGCACCGGGTGGAACGCGACATCGTGCAGTTCGCCGGCGGCGAGGTGGACCACAGCCATGGGGACTCCGTTTCGGGATGACCGTTTCGGTCAAGTGGATGGGACTGTACGGCCGATATAGCGGTTCCGCTAGTCCGGATTGGCTGAGATTTAAACAATTGCGCGTTTCGTGCGACGATCAGCGCTGTGAACATCGCGTAACGCCGGCCACGGCGGCGCGATCCCGGAACGAAGGAGTTTCCACATGCCCCGACCCGCCTTGCGCCGGCTCGCCGCCCTCGCTCTGACCGTCGGCGCGCTCGCCGCCGGCTCCCTCGCCTCGACGCCCGCCGCCCTTGCCGCCCCCGCGACCGCAGACCGTGCCGGCGCGCAGCACGCCGACCACGGCTCGTCGCGGCACGACGTCGGCGACCGCGACGGCCGCGGCGGCGACTGCCGCCGCACCCTGCCGACCGGCACCTCCGACCTCGCCGTCGCGTTCGGCGGCGCCGACACCGTCGTGCGCGTCCACGTCCCCGCCGCGAACGCCCGCCGCGAACTGCCCCTCGTGCTCGATCTGCACGGCTCCAACAACAACGGCGACCTCCAGGCGCAGGTCTCGGGCCTCGACGCGGTCGCCGACAGCGAGGGCTTCATCGTCGCCGAGCCCACCGGCGCCCTCGCCTTCCCCGCGACGCTGCCGGGCGGCAACTGGGCCTGGAACGTGCCGGGCGTCCCCCTCACCTCCGGCAACGTGCCCGGCACCGACGCCCGCGACGACGTCGCCTACCTCACCGCCGTCGTCGACGCGATCGACGCGGCCGGCTGCGTCGACGACGACCGGGTCTACGGCACCGGCTACTCGGGCGGCGCCCGCATGGTCTCCGCCGTCGCCTGCTCCGGCTCCGGCTCCGACCTGTTTGCCGCGATCGCCCCGGTCGACGGCGTGCGCTACGGCCGCGCCGACACGTCGGACCTCGGCCGCATCGCACGCGGCACGTGCGACCCCGACGAGGCGACGCCGGTCATCGCCTTCCACGGCACCGCCGACCCCGTGAACCCGTACGACGGCAACACCGACCCCCGCTGGGGCTACTCGGTCGACACCGCGCTGGCGGCGTGGGCCGATGAGAACGGCTGCCGCCGCACGCCGACCTCGAAGTCCGTGAGCGACGAGGTCACCCGGGTGAGCTGGACCCGCTGCGACGACGGCGCCGACGTCGTGCTCTATCGCGTCGCCGGCGGCGGACACACCTGGCCCGGCAGCCCGATCGACATGGGCACGTTCGGAATGGGCGCGATGACGACCGACATCACCGCGTCGCAGCTCATGTGGGACTTCTTCGAGCAGCACGCCCGGTGATCTGGGGCGGGGCGGCGTCCGCGGCCGCCGCTCCGTCCGTTCGCCTGGTCGAGGGTCCTGCGAAAAAATCAGCCGATCCGCTCGAGCTTCGGCTGCGCCGCCCGGACGGCCGCCGGGAATCGCCCGGGTAGACTCGAGCGGTCAGGCATCCGCCGCCGCGAGGCATCCTCGACGGCCTGTTCTGGAGTGCGCCACTCGTGACCGAAAATCCCACCGCCGTCAGCTCTGCCATCGACACCGTCGAGGTCGCCGCCGCCACCCCCGAGAAGGAGCAGCCGTACGCCGCGCTGGGCTTGAAGCCCGACGAGTACGAGCGCATCCGCAACATCCTCGGGCGACGCCCGACGAGCGCCGAGCTCGCGATGTACTCGGTCATGTGGAGCGAGCACTGCTCCTACAAGTCCTCGAAGCAGTACCTGCGCCAGTTCGGCAAGAAGGTCACGCCCGAGATGAAGCAGAACCTCATGGTCGGCATGGGCGAGAACGCCGGCGTCATCGACATCGGCGAGGGCTGGGCCGTCACCTTCAAGATCGAGTCGCACAACCACCCGAGCTACATCGAGCCCTTCCAGGGCGCTGCGACCGGCGTCGGCGGCATCGTGCGCGACATCATCTCCATGGGCGCGCGCCCCGTCGCCGTCATGGACGCCCTCCGCTTCGGCGCCATCGACCACCCCGACACGGCTCGCGTCGTGCACGGCGTCGTCAACGGCATCAGCTTCTACGGCAACTGCCTGGGCCTGCCCAACATCGGCGGCGAGACCTGGTTCGACCCGACGTACCAGGCGAACCCCCTCGTCAACGCCCTCGCCGTCGGCGTGCTCCGCCACGAGGACCTCCACCTCGCCAACGCCCGCGGCGCCGGCAACAAGGTCGTGCTCTTCGGCGCCCGCACCGGCGGCGACGGCATCGGCGGCGCGTCCATCCTCGCCTCCGACACCTTCGCCGAGGGCGGCCCGACCAAGCGCCCCGCGGTGCAGGTCGGCGACCCCTTCGCCGAGAAGGTGCTCATCGAGTGCTGCCTCGAGCTCTTCGCGAACGACCTCGTCGAGGGCATCCAGGATCTCGGCGCCGCCGGCATCTCCTGCGCCACGAGCGAGCTCGCCTCCAACGGCGACGGCGGCATGGCGATCGTGCTCGACGACGTGCTGCTGCGCGACCCGCGGCTCACGCCCGAGGAGATCCTCATGTCGGAGTCGCAGGAGCGCATGATGGCCGTCGTGCGTCCCGAGAAGCTCGAGGGCTTCCTCGAGGTCGTGCACAAGTGGGACGTCGAGACGAGCGTGCTCGGCGAGGTCACCGACACCGGCCGCCTCTCGATCACGTGGCGCGGCCAGGAGATCGTCAACGTCGACCCGCGCACGGTCGCCGTCGACGGCCCCGTCTACGACCGCCCCGTCGCGCGTCCGGCGTGGCTCGGCGCCCTCCAGGCCGACACCGCCGCGAACCTGCCCCGCCCGACCGGCGGCGACGAGCTCCGCGGCCAGTTCCTCGGGCTCGTCGGCTCGGCCAACCAGGCGGATGCCTCGTGGGTCACGAACCAGTACGACAAGTACGTGCTCGGCAACACGGCCCTCAGCTACCCCGACGACGCCGGCATGATCCGCGTCGACGAGGCATCCGGGCTGGGCGTCTCGATCGCGACCGACGCCAACGGCCGCTACTGCCAGCTCGACCCGCGCGAAGGCGCGAAGCTCGCGCTCGCCGAGGCGTACCGCAACGTCGCCGTCACGGGCGCCGTGCCGGCCGCCGTCAGCGACTGCCTGAACTTCGGCTCCCCGGAGAACCCCGAGGTCATGTGGCAGTTCGCCGAGGCCGTCGACGGCCTCTCGGACGCGTGCCTCGAGCTCGGCATCCCCGTCACCGGCGGCAACGTGTCGTTCTACAACCAGACCGGCGACGTGCCGATCCACCCGACGCCCGTCGTCGCCGTGCTCGGCGTCATCGACGACGTCGCCCGCCGCATCCCCTCGGGCTGGCAGGACGACGGCCACAACATCTACCTCCTCGGCGACACGTCGCTCGAGCTCGACGGCTCGGCGTGGGCGGGCCTCGTGCACGACCACCTCGGCGGCCTGCCCCCGAAGGCGAACCTCGGCAACGAGGCGACGCTCGCGAGCCTGCTGCACGGCGCCGCGCTCGACGGGCTCATCGACTCCGCGCACGACCTCTCCGACGGCGGCCTCGCGGTCGCCCTCGCCGAGGCCGTCTCGCGCTTCGGCGTCGGCGCCCGCGTCGTGCTCGACGCCGTGATGCAGGACGGCGGCATCGACGCCGCGACCGCGCTCTTCTCGGAGACGCAGGGCCGCGCGATCGTGACCGTGCCCCGCGAGGACGACGTGCGCTTCCAGGCCATGTGCGACGCGCGCGGCTACCCGGTGCGCCGCATCGGCGTGACCGACGCCACGAGCGGCTCGCTCGAGGTGCAGGGCCTGTTCTCGGTCTCGATCGATGAACTGCGCAGCACGAACCGCGCCCCGCTCGCCGACGCGTTCGGCCCGGTGCTCGGCCAGTAACCCCTTCCGTCGGTCGAGTCGCGAAACCCGTCGTCGGTCGAGTCGCGAAACCCGTCGTCGGTCGAGTCGCGAAGCCCGTCGTCGGTCGAGTCGCGAAGCCCGTCGTCGGTCGAGTAGCGAAGCGTATCGAGACCTGGTGAGTCGTCTCACGGGGTCTCGATACGCTCGCTGCGCTCGCTACTCGACCAGCGGGTTCCCTCGACCAGCGGGCGCTGCGCCAGACTCGACGCATGGATGACTCCGCGCGCCAGCACTACTCCGCCGAGTACGCGGCACGGCACGGCGACTTCGCGCTGATCCCGGCGGCCTACGCGTTCCTCCTCGACGGGGACCGCGTGCTCCTGCAACTGCGCTCGGGAACCGGGTACTACGACGGCTGGTGGGGCGCCTCGGCGGCCGGGCACGTCGAGCGCGGCGAGTCGGCCGTCGACGCCGCGCGGCGCGAGGCCGCCGAGGAGATCGGCGTCGCGATCGACGCGGACGCCCTCGTGCCGCTGACGACGGTGCACCGCACGGGCTCGGGCGGTCCGGCCGACGAGCGGGTCGACTTCTTCTTCGCCTGCCGGAGATGGAACGTCGTGCCGGTGCTGCTCGAGCCCGAGACCGCAGCCGACCTGCGCTGGTTCCCGCTCGACGCCTTACCCGAACGCGTGGTGCACCACGAGCGGTTCGTGCTCGAGGCCGTCGCCGCGGGCGCGGCGCCGCCGATCGCGGCGTTCGGGTTCGCTGCGCCGGATGCGACCGCCGAGGCCGCCGAGTCCGGCCCGGTGCCCCCGGCGACGACCGCGGACGGCGACGACGACCTCGTCTACGGCGGCGCCGACACGAGCGACCTCGACGACCTCATCGCGTTCTGGCTCACCGCCGCCGAGAACGGCTCGCGCCCCGTCGACACTCCGGCGGCGGTCGGCCGGCTGATCGGCCGCGACCCCGATGCCGTCATCGTCGCCCGTCGCGGCGGGCGCATCGTCGGCACGATCATCGCCGGCTTCGACGGCTGGCGCGCCCACCTGTACCGGCTCGCGGTCGACCCGGCCGAGCGCCGCCGCGGCGTCGGCCGCGAACTGCTGCGCCGTGCCGAGGAGCGGCTCGTCGCCCTCGGCGTGACGCGCATCGACGCGATGGTGCTCGACGACAACGACCTCGGCCGCCGGCTCTGGACCGCCCTGGGCTACACCGAGCAGCTCGACTGGCGGCGCTGGGTGCGCACGCCCTGACGGCTCGCCCGCGATGGATGCCGCGACGGCGCGGACCCGTCGGGCCGGCCAGTCGTGCCAGCCAGTCGGGCCGCGCCCGTCAGGCCCCGCCCGGCGGGTCGACGAGCAGGCCGACACGGTCGCGCAGGTACGACGCGAAGTCGGCGACGGCCGCGGGCTGGTTCGGGCTCCACCGCACGAGCACCCGGCCGCCCTGCACGACGAGGGGCCCGGACGAGCCGCCCGCGGCGAGCGCGGCCGCGTCGATGGGCGCCGCGTCGAAGACGACGGTCTCGCCCTCCGCATAGCCGCCCTTGACGGCCGCGGCGCGGTAGGCGCGGTGCTCGGCGACGGATTCGGCCGTGACGCTCTTGCGCACGGGACGCTCGGCGCGCACGACCCGGCCGGTCGCCCGGAGCCCGCCCTCGGCGTCGAGGAGCAGCACCCCGAGCCGCCAGACGCGGCCGAGCGGACGCATCCGCGGGGCGAACGGCAGCCCGAGGCGGCGCCGGGCGGGCACGAACTCGGCGAGCGCCTCGTCGCGCGCGCCGGCTTCGCGGAGCCGCGCGGCGGCCTCCCGGGCCAGTGCGAGGGCGGCGTCGACGGGAGCGGCCTCG
>NZ_WSTA01000040.1 GCF_009789225.1 Agromyces seonyuensis
CGTTGCCTAAGTGCCTGGGCTCCGGACGTGTGCCCTCCCGGTCCGGCCGCGAGCGCGGCGGCCTGGGCGAGGGAGCGCTCGGTTCGGCCGGGGGCGCGGCCGACGGCGGTCACGAGCACGACGGGCAGGGCGCGGGCGCGGAACGCGTCGGCGAGGCGGGCGGCGTTGGCGACCACGGCATCCGCGTCATGGGCGGCCGGGAACGAGGTGATGCCGTTCTGCAGGTCGATGACGACGAGGGCGGGGCGGGCGTCGAGCGGGGTGATGGGCATGTCGTGGCTTCGTTCTGTCGAGGGGATGCGGGTGGGTTGCGCCGGCGGGCCGGTCGGGCTCAGGGGGCGAGGAGGCGGTCGAGGAGCGGGATGACGCCGGCCAGGGCCCGCTGCTCGTCGGCGTCGAGGCGTTCGGACATGCGCTGCACGAACCAGCGGGTCTTGTTCGCACGAGCGCGCAGGATCGCGGACTGGGCGTCGTCGGTGAGGAAGACGAGCCGAGCGCGCGCATCGGCGGGGTCGGCCTTGCGGCCGACGATGCCGAGCCGTTCGAGCTCGGCGACGGTCGCGCTCATGGACTGCGGGCGCACGTCCTCGAGGCGCGCGAGCTCGGCGACGGTGATCTCCCCGACGTCGGCGAGGTGGCGCACCGCGGCGGTCTGGCTCGGGGTGAACTCCTGGAGCCCGCCCT
This sequence comes from Agromyces seonyuensis, assembly GCF_009789225.1. Taxonomy (GTDB): domain Bacteria; phylum Actinomycetota; class Actinomycetes; order Actinomycetales; family Microbacteriaceae; genus Agromyces; species Agromyces seonyuensis. The sequence goes on from NZ_WSTA01000040.1 coordinate 685, forward strand.
CGGAGCGGAGCTTGCGCGCGAGTCGGTTCGTCGTCACCCGCAGCGCGGCCGCGACCTCTTCGAGTTCGACGTCGTCCATGTGGCCACGGTAGCACATAGACAGGCAGACTGTGCAGTTTGCCTGTCTGAATCGGCGAGGATACGCCGGCTGCCGCGCTTGCGCGAGAAAGCGCCACGCTGCCGCGGCCGGGATCCGAGCGTCACCGGGGGCGCATAGCCTTGCGAGGTGAATCGCCGTCCCGCCCCCGCCCCCGCCGCTCCCGCCACCGGGCTGACGACGACCACCGCGCTCTCGGCGTGGGTGCAGTTCCTCGCCATGGGGCTCGTCTGGGGCGCGTCGTTCCTGTTCATGAAGGTCGCCCTCGAAGGCGTCTCTTTCGGCCAGGTCGCCTGGAGCCGCACCGTGCTCGGAGCGCTCGCGCTCGCCGTGGTCGTCGCGATCACGCGGCCGCGAGTCACGGCGTCCGACGGCTCGCGCGGCCCGGTGCTGCCGAAGGAGCCGATCGTCTGGTTCCACTTCCTCGTCGTGGCCTTCGTGAACTGCGTGATCCCCTACCTCTGCTTCGCGTGGGCCGAGCAGCACGTCTCCTCGAGCCTCGCCTCGATCTACAACGCGACGACGCCGATCATGACGGCGATCATGGCGACCCTCGTGTTCCGCGTCGAGAAGCTCGGGCTGAGCCGCTGGGTCGGCGTCGGCGTGGGCATCCTCGGCGTGGTCGTCATCATCGGCCCCTGGCAGTACTCGGCGCTGACGGGCTCGCTCGCCGGCCAGCTCGCGTGCCTCGTCGCGACCGCCTGCTACGGCATCAGCTTCGGCTACCAGCGGCGCTTCCTCACCGATCGGCCGATCGCGCCGGCGACGTTCGCGGCCCTCTCGATCGGCGTCGCGGGCGTCGTCATGCTCGCGCTGACACCGCTCGTCGCGACCGGTCCCGTCACGCTCACCCTGCCGGTCGTCGGGTCGTTGCTCGCCCTCGGCATCCTCGGCACGGGCTTCGCCTACATCTGGAACATCTCGGTGCTGCGCGCCTGGGGGCCGACGAACACGTCCACCGTCACGTACGTGACCCCGGTCGTCGGCGTCGTGCTCGGCGTCGCACTGCTCGGCGAGACCTTCTCGTGGCACGAGCCGCTCGGCGCGCTCGTCGTGCTCCTCGGCATCCTGCTGGCCCAGGGCCGACTGCGCCTCGGCGCGCGCCGCCGCACGGTCCCGCTGGTCGAGTAGCGACCCCCCGTCGGTCGAGTAGCGACGAAGTCGCGTATCGAGACCCGGTACGTCAGTCTCGATACGGCGCTGCGCGCCTACTCGACCGGCGGTGGGGGGTCGCGATACGGCGCTGAGCGCCTACTCGACCGGCGGTGCGGGGTCTCGACACGGCGCTGCGCGCCGACTCGACCGGCGGTGGGGGGTCGCGATACGGCGCTGCGCGCCTGCTCGCGCTCGCGAGCTCATCGGAGGCTCGTCCGACTCGTCACCGGTCCGGCGTCAGTCGCACGGGCAGGGTCTCCCACGCCCGGAGCGTGTTGTTGAGGTGGCGTGTCGGGGTGCCGGCCGGTTCGATCGTCTCGACTCGGGCTGCAAGGGCGGTCAGCAGCGCCACGGCTTCGAGGCGGGCGACGTGCTGGCCGACGCACTGGTGGATGCCCATGCCGAAGCCGACGTGTCCGGACGGGTCGCGGTGCAGATCGAATCGGCCCGGGTCGCTCCAGCGGCGAGGGTCTCGATTCGCAGATCCGAGGAACATCAGGATCTTGCGTCCCTCGGGAATGCGCACACCGTCGATCTCGACGTCGCGGGTGGTCGTGCGGAAGAAGGTCTGCACGGGGGACTCGAGTCGGATCGCCTCATCGAATGCGACGCGGGCGAGAGCGGGGTTCGAGCGGAGCGCGGCCCACGCCTCAGGGGTGCGGGCGAATGCCGCCAGGATCGCCCCGAGGGCGTGGATCGTCGTGTCGACGCCGGCCGACAGCAGCGATCGGACCATGAGCGGGGCCTGCGCTTCGGTGATGTCGCCGCGGTCGGTCGCGGCCCAGATATCCGCCCCGAACCCGGTCGGAGCGAGCGCGTCGCGGGCGCACTGCTCATTCACCCAACCGGCGTGCTCGGGGAGCGACGGTGCGCCGTGCTGCACGAGGAAGTTCTCCGGACCGAAGGTGTTGAAGAGGTGGTCTCCATAGGGCAGGAGGTGTTCGCGGCCTTCCTGCCGGAGGCCGACGGCGTCCGGGAAGACGCGGAGCGGGAACGCTTCGGCCAGTTCGGTGACGGCGTCGAACTCGGTGCCGCGCGCGAGGACCTCGTCGACGAGCGCTGCGGCGTCCGCGCGCCACTGCGGCTCGAGCGCCCGCAGCGCGCGGGGCCCGAGGATCTTCTGGAGCACGGCGCGCGGCGCATCGTGGTGCGGCGGATCGGCCTCCAGCAGCAAGCTCGGCGGCCGCCACGGCGGTTCGCGACGGAAGTCCGAGATGCCGACGCCGGCCGAGGATTCGAACGACTGCCAGTCGGTGAGCGCCGCGTGCACGGTGTCGTAACGGCCCATCGCGTCGACGTCGTAGCGCTCGAGGTGGACGACCTCGCCCGCCTCGCGGAGCGCCTCATGGAACTCATGGGGATCGGCGAGCAGCTCGGCGGAGAACGGGTCGGCGCTGGAGGTGGGACGGGTTCGGTGCACGGGGCCGTGAAGCGTTTCGGTCATGATGGTGCCTTTCGCAGGTGCGTGTGCCGGCGGCGCGAAGCCCATGCCGGGCAGGAGCGGGCTAGAGGGCGATGACGAGGCGGTCGCTGCGCGATCGGGATACGCACGGGAAGAAGCAGTTTCCGCGGGCGCGTTCCGCATCATCCAGGAGCGCATCGCGGTGGTCGGGCTCGCCGGCGAGCACCTCCGTCTCGCACGTGCCGCAGACGCCGCGTGCGCACGAGGTGAGCACATCGAAGCCGGCGATTCGGAGTGTCTCGACCACGGTGGTCCCGGGCTCGACGATGAGCGTGCGGTCGGTGCCCGCGATCTCGAGCGCGAACGGCGTCGCGCGGGCCGGGCCGGATGCCGTGGCGGTGAAGCGCTCGACGCGCACCCATCCTGCGCGCCGGTTCGCACCGGCACGGACGACGGCGTCGAGCAAACCGGCGGGGCCGCAGGCGTATACCTTCGCGTCGCTGGGCGACTCGGCGATCCAGGCGTCGATGTCCGCACGGGCGCCGCTCGACCCTGAGCAGTGCAGCTGCACCCGATCACCGTGCCCGGCGAGCTCGGCCAGGTATGCGAGCGCACCGGGGCTGCGGCCGAGATAGAGCAGCCGCCAGTCGATGCCCAGCACGGTCGCAGCACGCAGCATCGGCAGGATGGGCGTGATCCCGATGCCGCCGGCGACGAAGGCGTAGGACGTCGCGGGCACGAGCCGGAAGTTGTTGCGCGGCCCGCCGAATCCGACCATGTCGCCGACCTCGAGCCGGTCGTGGACGAAGCGGGAGCCGCCATCGCCGTGCTCCTCCCGCTGCACTGCGATGCGGTAGCTGGAAGCGTCGCGCGGGTCTCCGAGCAACGAGTACAGGCGAGTCAGGCCGTTCGGCAGCATCAGGTCGAGGTGCGCGCCCGGCGTCCAGTCCGGGAGTCGGCCGGCGTCCGGGCGCTGCAATTCGAGCTCGACGACCTGGTCGGCAACGACGCGGCGCGCAGCGACGACGAGTCGGTCGACCGGCGAGGCGGCCGCCGGGTCGGCCGACACCGGGGACCGAGGCGAATCGTTGGGCATGGGACCTCCTCGTCCGCATGACGGATGCTCCGACCGCACGCCATCGTCGGCTGCGGCATCGAGCAACCTAGACGCGTGCGATCCGTCGCCGCGACGGTTCTCCATTTGAAATGGAGATGCAGCGGCAATCTGGCTAGGCTCGGCGCGATCCGGAGGTCCGATGGCGCGCTCATCCGATGGCCGCTCGACGCTGAGCCGCCAGTTGCAAGTGCTCGACGCATTCAGCGTCGAGGCGCCCTTCCTCACGGTCGCCGAGATCTCCCGGCGGACGGGTCTGCCGGTCTCCACCACGCATGCGCTGGTCCGCGCGCTCGCCGACGTCGGCCTCCTCGAGTTGCACGAAGCGCGCCGCTACCGGCTCGGAGTCCGCCTCTGGGAACTCGCTGCCCGGACTCCTGGTGCGCTGGGCCTGCGCGAGCTCGCCGGCCCGCACCTCCATGCGGCGCACGCGACGGTCGGGCAGCACGTGCAACTCGGCATCCTCAACGGCGCCGACGTGCTGTTCCTCGAGCGCCTGTCGGCGCGCGATGCGGTCGTCAACGCCACGGTGATCGGTGGCCGGTTGCCGCTGACCTCGTCGTCCTCCGGACTCGTGCTCCTCGCCGACGCCGATCCGAGCAGTCGGGAGACCGTGCTCGCCGGCCCGATCCCCGCCTACACCGAGCGAACGCCGAGAACCTCCGCGGAGGTCCGTCGCCTCCTCGCGCAGGTCCGACGACAGCGTTTCGCGATGACGGAAGGATTCATCCACCCGGATGCGCGAGGTATCGCAGTTGCGGTGACGGGAGCTGCGGGTGAAACGGTCGCGGCCATCGGCGCCGTCGTCCCCAACGATCGAACTCCCTGGGAGCCGGTGCTGGCCGTGCTCAGGTCGACGGCGACGGCGATCTCGGCCGACCTGCGTGCCGCGGCCCTGCCGCAGTCGCATCCCGATGCGAGCCCCGGCGGCTCCTTCCGAGCACTGGTGCACTCGTCAGACGACTCGATGTCCTATCTCGCGAGTCGCCGGCTGCGCGCCCGCGATGCGTCGGACGAATCGGTTCAGTCGCCGCGCGGATGACGGGCGGCGACGCCGGCGATGAGGTCGCGCAGCCAACGATGACCGGCGTCGGCGCCGTAGGTCGCCCCGTTCCACCAGAAGGCCTGGCGGATCGGCGGCAGCGGAAGCGGGCTGTCGACGACTGAGACATCGGTGCGATCCGCGAATCGGGCGGCAGCGGAGGCCGGCAGGAACGCCACCCGGTCCGTCCCGGCGACCATGTCCGGCAAGGTGAGGAAACTGCGAGTCGTGACCTGGGTGCGCGGATAGATGCCTCGCTGGTGCAGTTCGCGGCTGGCGGCGATGACGGCGGTGCGACCGCTGAAGGTCGTCGCCCACGGTCGCGCGCCGAGGGCTGCGATGTCGAGTTCCGGTGCGCCTTCGCCGCTGGCTGCGACGAGGCAGCACCAGGCGTCTTCGAAGAGGTCCAGGTAGTCGGTGTGCTCGATGAAGCCGTGCGGAAGGATCAGCCCGTCGATGCCGCGCAGCGAGTCGGGAGCCTCGTCGACGAGCTCGTCGCGCAGGTGTTCGATCCGGAGCATCGCGCGAGGCGCGGCGATCGAGACCGCCTTCGAGAGCCGGGCTCCGAAGACTGCCGCGACGTAGTCGGAGCAGACGATCCGGAACTCGCGCTCGCTCGTCCCAGGATCGAACTCCGTTTGGGCGCCGAAGAGCTTGGCCAAGGCCGACGCCGTCGATTGCACTTCGGGGAGCAGTTCGACGGCGAGTTGACTGAGCACGTATCGGTTTCCGGAGCGAACGAGCAGCTCATCGTCGAAGTGCCGGCGAAGCCTGCCGAGGGCAGAGGACAAGGCGGGCTGGCTCATGAAGAGTCGATCCGCCGCCCGACTGACGCTTCGCTCTTCGAGCAGCGCCTGGAGGGGGACGATCAGGTTGAGATCGACGCCCGAGAGCCTGCCGCCCCCGACCGGGGCCGACGGCTCTCGCGCGGCTTCATCATCGACCATCGCGCCCTCCGTCCTATCGTTCCGTGCTCCGTCGAACGACCACGGTCGGATCGAGACGCACGGCTTGATGCCGGTGGGTCGGATCGTCACTCTCGGCGACGAGAAGCCGCACGCCGGTTTCCCCGAGTGCTTCGCCCGGCTGGGCGACCGTCGAGAGTGGAACCGGAGCATCCCACGCGGCCTGGTTGTTGTCGTACCCGATGACTCCGACATCCTCAGGGACTCGGATGCCGGGCGTCTCGGCGAGGGCTTGGACGATCCCCGCAGCGAGCAGGTCGGATGCGGCGACGACGCCGTCGATCTCGCCGGCGGCGATGCGGGGAGCCAGCATGCGGCCCACCTGCCAACCGTCTGCTCGATTGATCCACTCGGGTCCGATCTCGGCGACCGCGGCCAGGCCCGCGGACGCGAGTGCTCGGCGGACTCCGGCGCGCCGGTCGGCGATCGGCTGGAGGCTGTCGGGCCCGCCGACGAAGGCGAGCCGGCGCCGACCGGTGGCGAGCAGGTGCGCTGCAGCCAAGGCACCGCCGGCCTCGTTGTCGATGGAAACGGTGCAGAAGCGGCCGTCGTCGGCGTGCAGGTTCAGGAGGATCAGCGGCCCGCGCTGTCTCGAGCGTGCGGCGATCTCACGAAAATGCGACTCGTCGTTCAGGGTGAGCAACAGCCCTCGCACTCGCGACTCCGTGAGGAGTTCGACGTATCGGTCTTCGCGTTCGAGGCGGCCGTCGCTATTGGCCAGCACCACCGACAGCCCGAGTTCGTCCGCGGCGCGCTCGGCGCCACGGGCGATGTCGACGAAGAGCGAGTTCCCGAGGTCGGAGAGCACCAACCCGATCGAGCGCGAATGGCCGGCGACGAGCGAGCGCGCCGCGCCGTTCGGGACATACCCGAGCAGCTCGATGGCCCGTTCGACGCGCTCGATCGTCGCAGCGGCCACGCGCTCCCGATGGTTCAGGACGTTCGACACCGTCGACGGCGAAACTCCCGCGAGCGCCGCGACATCGGTGATGCCGACGCCGTCGACGGCGCCGCGCTTCGTCGCGCCCGGCGCGGTCGTTGCGGAGGTCATGCCGCGAGTGTACGCGGCTTGCAGCGATGCAACCGAACCCACCTTGTCCATTCGCTTCGTCGATACCGGCTATTCGGCACGCGATAAGCCAATTCGAGGAATCCGCGAGTGCCGCTCCCGAGCGCCACGTAGCATCCCCGTTGCAACGCTTCAATCGAGGCCGCATTCAAGGAGGAACTGTGACCACAGCACGTAACGGGGCGCGCCGCATCGTCCCGATCATCGCCGGCATCGGAGCCGCAGCGCTCGCATTGACCGCTTGCTCGAGCGGTGGCGGCGAAACCGCGGCGCCCACCGAGTTCAGCTACCTGTCGTTCGCCGAGAACACGTCGATCCAGGACACGCTCACCTCGCTCAGCGAGGACCAGTGCGCGACGGAGAACGAAGCACTGCCGCTCAAGGTGACGACGCAGCCGCAGGCCAGCTACGACCAGCAGCTCCAGCTGCTCGCGGGACAGAACGCGCTGCCGGTCCTCTTCGCGAGCGGCAACACGCCGCAGGTCGCGAAGGACCTGCAGCAGGGCGGCAAGCTCGTCGACGTCGAGCAGGCCCTCGAGGACCTCGACAAGTCGGACGCGATCATCCCGGCTGCGAAGTCGACGATCGACGCCCTCTACGACGGCGAGCAGTACGTGCTTCCGACGGAGTTCAACGTCGAAGGCATCTGGTACAACAAGCAGCTCTTCGCCGACAACGGCATCGAGGTCCCCACGACGTGGGACGAGCTGGTCGCCGCGGCTGACACGCTCAACGCCGCCGGCATCATCCCGTTCTCGGCGGACGGCCAGGACGGCTGGCCGCTCACGCGTCTGGTCGGCAACTACCTCTACCGCGACCTCGGCCCCGATGCGCTGCAGAAGGTGGCCGATGGCGAGGCCAGCCTGACCGACCCCGAGTACGTCGAGGCCGCCGCCGCGGTCGCCGACCTCGGCGAGAAGGGCTACTTCGGCCCCTCCGTCACCTCGATCGACTACATGACGGCCGTCAACCAGTTCCTGACCGGCCAGGCCGGCATGTTCTACATGGGCAGCTGGATCCTCGCGAACTTCAACGACCCGAGCCAGAACCAGATCGGCGCCGAGAACATCGGCTTCATTCCGTTCCCCGCGGTCGAGGGCGGGGCCGGCTCCGCCGACCAGCTCGCCGCGAACGTCGGTGTCCCGCTGGCGCTCTCCGAGGCGTCCTACGGCGACGACGTTGCCGGCTGGCTGGGCTGCTTCGCCGACAACTTCGGATCGAGCTCGCTGCAGAACCAGGGCGTCATCACCGGCTTCAAGGTCAACACGCCGGTCGAGGACCTGCCCCCGCTGACCCAGACCGTCCAGGACCAGATCGACCAGACGACGCAGAGCGTCCTCTGGTTCGAGGCGCTCTTCAACGCCAAGGCCGCAACCACCAGCCAGACCAACGCCTCCCAGCTCGTCACCGGTGCCATCAGCCCGGAGGAGTTCATGGAGATGGTCCAGGCCGACCTCGGCTGAACGAACCCGTGAGGGCGGTGCGGCGGCTTCCCCCCGAGCCGTCGCACCGCCTTCCTCCGCTCGACGAAAGAACTTTGCTGTGAATCGCGTACTCGGTGACTGGCGGGCCGTCACCACCCTCTTGGGGCCCGCACTGCTCGTCTACACCCTCGTCATGCTCGTGCCCATCTTCTGGTCACTCGGCTACACCGTCTTCGAGGGCAACCCGATCATCGGCTTCACCTACGTGGGCTGGGACAACATCGCGGCGCTCTTCACCGACCCGAAGGTCGCAGACGCGCTCGTCTTCACGATCAAGTACGCGGTCGTGCTCACCATCGGGCAGGTTCTCGTCGGCTACCTGCTGAGCCTGCTCTACGTCTTCTGGCTCAAGAAGGCGTCCGGCCTCATCCGCACCCTCGTCTTCTTCCCGGTCGTGCTGCCGACGGTGGCCGTCGCGCTCCTCTTCCAGGCGCTCTTCGCGATCGCCCCGCAGATCGGCCCGGTCAACTCGCTGCTGAACCTCGTCGGCATCGACTCGATCGACTGGTTCGCATCGGGCGCCACCGCGTTCTGGGTCATCGTCATCATGGACATCTGGCGATCGATGGGCTTCTACGCCGTGCTCCTCTACGCCGGCCTCGTCGACATCCCTGAAGAGCTTTTCGAATCCGCTCGCATCGACGGCGCATCCGGCTGGAGGCTCGTGCGCCACATCGTGATCCCGCTCTCCCTGCCCGTGCTCTTCTCATCGATCATCTTCAGCATCAACGGCACCTTGAAAGTCTTCGACTCCGTGCTGGCGTTGACGAACGGCGGCCCCGGAAACACCACCACGCCGCTCACGCTGTACATGTACCAGACGTCGTTCACCTACGGCGAGTACGGCTACGGGAGCTCGATCGCGCTGCTGCTGACGATCCTCTGCCTGCTGGTCACCTTGTTCATCTTCCGTTCCTCGCGCCGCGACCTCACGAAGGGGTGACGACAATGACGCACACCACCACACTCGACACCGTCGCCCGGCCGAGCGTCCAGGCACCCGCTCCGGAGCAGCGCAGCCGCGCCCGCTGGTTGCGTCGCGTCCCCGGTTGGGTCGTCGTGACCCTGCTGATGATCGCCGTCGTCTATCCGCTCTTCTGGCTGCTGACGGGATCGTTCAAGACGCAGAACGAGTTCCTCAACAACCCCACCTGGGCGCTCCCGGAGGACTGGACGAACCTCGACAACTACATCGAGGCATTCACGACCGGCAATCTGGGCACCTACATCAAGAACAGCGTCCTCGCGACCCTGCCGGCGCTCTTCTTCACCATCGTGTTCGGCGTCGCGGCGGGCTTCGCGCTCGAAGTCATGGTCTGGAAGGGCCGCGGCACCGTACTGCTGCTCTTCCTCGCCGGCATCATGGTGCCCGGCCAGATGATCCTGCTGCCGCTCTTCACGATCTACTTCCAGACCGGTCTCACCGGCTCGCTCTGGCCGCTCATCATCACCTACACCGCGATCGGGCTCCCGCTGACGGTGTTCATGATGGCGACGTTCTTCCGAGGCGTGCCGCGGGAGATCTTCGAGGCCGCAACGCTCGACGGCGCGAGCATCTATCGCCAGTTCTGGTCGATCGGGTTCCCGATGGTCAAGAACGCCATCTTCACGGTTGCGCTGGTCCAGTTCTTCTTCATCTGGAACGACCTGCTCATCGCCCTGACGTTCACGAACCGCGATGACCTGCGCACCATCCAGGTGGGCCTGCTGAACTTCACGGGGCAGTTCGGGCAGGTCCAGTACGGGCCGACGTTCGCGGCGGTCTGCGTCAACGTCTTCGGCACGCTCGTCATCTACCTGTTCCTGAACCAGCGGGTCATGAAGGGCATGACCGCCGGGGCGGTCAAGGGATGACCTCGTACGACACCGTCGACTGGGCCGTCCATTGGGTCTCTCCTTCGCCCGAGGACCGCAGCGGACCGTCGCTGACGCCCGGCACCGGCCGACCGGCGCACCTGCTCCGTGCCGAGTTCGTCGTGCCTGCGCTCGCCTTCGACGAGGGCCTCATCGAGGCGCGGCTCCACGTGGCCGCTCACGGGGTCTTCGACGTCGAGCTCAATGGCCGCCTCGCCTCCGACGAGCTCCTCGCCCCGGGCTGGGACACCTACCGGCACCGGCTTCGATCGCGCTCGTACCCAGTCGGCCGGCTCCTTTCTCCCGGCCGCAACGCGATCGGCATCCGACTGGCCGATGGTTGGTATCGCGGGCGACTCGGGTTCAACGGCGGAGTCTGGAACAACTACGGCGACGACATCGCCGTACTCGCTCAGCTCGAGCTCACCGCGGGCAACGGATCCGTCCAGGTCGTGCCGCTCGAATGGAGCACGGCGCTCTCCGAGATCACGGCGACCGGCCTGTACGAAGGCGAGTCCCACGACGCCCGCCTCGAGCAGGACGGCTGGTCGCAGCCCGGCTTCGACGACTCCAGCTGGCGTCAGCCGCGACGGATCAGCCGATCTGCGTTCCCGGCGAAGATCGAACCCCCCGTCACCCCACCGGTGCGGGTCATCGAAGCGCTCGCCCCGGTCTCCATCGAGGCGCTGGGCGGAGGACGGTTGCTCGTCGACTTCGGTCAGAACATCGCCGGCAAGGTCCGATTCCGGGCACGGGGCGCTGCGGGCCGCACGATCACGATTCGACACGCCGAGGTGCTCGAGGACGGCGGACTCTCGCTCCGCCCGCTCCGGTCGGCGACCTCGACCGACCGGTACACCTTCGCCGGAGACGACGAAGTCCAGTGGACGCCGCGATTCACCATCCACGGCTTCCGCTTCGCCGAACTGGACGGCTGGCCCGACGACCTCGACCCCGCCGCGCCCGGCGCGATCGAGGCGCTCGTCGTGCACTCCGACATGCGTCGTACCGGCTGGTTCGACTCCGACAACCCTCTGCTCAACCGCTTCCACGAGAACGTCGTGTGGAGCATGCGCGACAACTTCGTCGACCTGCCCACCGATTGCCCGCAGCGCGACGAACGACTCGGCTGGTCCGGCGACATCCAGGTCTTCGCGCCGACGGCCGCCTTCCTCTACGACGTCGACGGCGTCCTGCGGAACTGGCTGCGCAACCTCGCCGCCGAGCAGGCGGAAACCGGCTCCGTCCCGAACTTCGTGCCATGGATCGAGTGCGGGTTCCCCACCGAACCCGCGGCAGCCTGGGGCGACGCCGCCGTGATCGTGCCATGGACGCTCTATCGCCGCACGGGTGACGCGAGCATCCTTCGCGAACAGTTCGCCAGCATGCGCGCCTGGGTCGACCAGGTGTGGGAGCTCACCGGACGCACCGGCCACTGGGACCGCGGGTTCCAGCTCGGCGACTGGCTCGACCCGGCAGCTCCGCCGGACCGGCCCGGCGACTCCCGCACCGACCCGCGACTGGTCGCCACCGCTTACCACGCGCTCAGCGCGCGGCTCGTCCGCCGGACCGCCATCGTGCTCGGCGACGCGGCAGCCGAGGCGCACTACGGCGAGATCGAGCGGACGGCGACCGACGCCTTCCGCGCGCACTACGTCGCCCCGGCCGGGCGGATCGTCGGCGACACGGTGACCTCCCTCGCCGTCGCGATCGCCTTCGACCTGCTCGAGACGGATGACCAGCGGCGCGAGGCCGGCGGTCGTCTTGCCGAACTCGTCGCCGACGGCGAGTACCGCATCCAGACCGGCTTCGTCGGCACCCCCATCGTGTGCGACGCGCTCGCCGCCACCGGGCACCTCGACGACGCCTACCACCTGCTCCTGCAGACCGACGCCCCGTCGTGGCTGTACGCCGTGACCATGGACGCGACCACGGTGTGGGAACGCTGGGACAGCATGCTGCCCGACGGCAGCATCAACCCGGGCGAGATGACCTCGTTCAACCACTACGCACTCGGCGCGGTCGCCGATTTCCTGCACCGCGTCGTCGGCGGGCTCGCCGAGCTCGAGCCCGGGTATCGGCGGGTGCGCATCGCCCCGCGACCCGGTGGCGGCCTCACCCGTGCCCGAGCAGCGTTCGACAGCGCGTTCGGCCGCATCGAATCCGCTTGGGAACGACGCCACGGCGGGCTCGTCCTCGACGTCACGATTCCCGCAGGAGTCGAGGCCGAGATCGACCTGCTCGGGTCGTCGCCGTTCACCGTCGGGGAGGGGAACCACCGGTTCGAGACGGCATACCGCGGCGCCGAGGAGGATCCGGCGCGACCGCGCCGCTGGAACGTCCACAACCCCGACGAACGGCTCGAGATGATCGAAGCGGGCATCCTGTGACCGCCGCGGAACTCCGGCTCGACGAGGCGGTATCGCTGCTCTCGGGAGCCGACATGGCGACCACCGAGGCGCTGCCTGGCCGAGGCATCCGCTCGGTGTCGATGACCGATGGCTCGAACGGCCTCGCGATGAACCTGCCGGACTTCTCGGGCAAGGTGCCGGCGACGTGCTTCCCGACCTCGTCGGCGCTCGCCGCGAGCTGGGACCCCGAACTCGTCTCGCGGGTCGCCGCGGCGATCGCCGCCGAGGCGCGAGCTGCAGGAGCCGACGTGCTGCTGAGCCCCGGCATGAACCTCAAGCGGGATCCCCGCGGCGGCCGCAACTTCGAGTACTACTCGGAGGACCCGCTGTTGACCGGCGAGTTGGCTGCAGCCTTCGTGCGCGGAGCCCAATCCACCGGCATCGGCGCGTGCGTGAAGCACTTCGCGGTCAACAACCAGGAAACCGATCGGATGCGCGTCAGCGCGGAGGTCTCCGAGCGGGCACTGCGCGAGCTCTACCTGCCCGCTTTCGAGACCGTGGTGCGCCGGGCGAAGCCGTGGATGGTCATGGCGGCGTACAACCGCATCAACGGCGCCTACGCGACGGAGGACCGTCGCCTGCTGACCGGGATCCTCCGCGACGAGTGGGGCTTCGACGGCGTCGTCGTCTCCGACTGGGGCGCCGTCGACGACCGCGTTCGCGCGCTGCGGGCGGGAACCGATCTCGAGATGCCGTCGACGTCCGGCGCCTCCGACGCGCAGGTCGCTCGTGCGGTCGAGGACGGCGAGCTCGACCGCTCGGTCGTCGACGTCTCGGCCGACCGGCTCATCGGGCTCGCCCACCGAGCGGATGCCGCCGGCCCGGCACCGGCGGTCGATGCCGACGCCGCCGGCGAACTCGCCGTCGAGGCAGCACGCCGCTCGGCGGTACTGCTGACGAACCGCGATCACGCGCTTCCACTCACTCGTGGGCAGCGAGTCGCGGTGCTCGGCGGCATGGCCGCCTCCCTGCGGTACCAGGGCGGCGGCAGCGCCGCGGTGAATGCGCGAACGACACCCGAACCGCTCGCAGCGGCACTCACCGCGGCGCACGGAAACGCGGTGCCGTTCGCTCAGGGATATCGCTTCGACCTCGACCCCGATACGCCGGAAGCGGAAGCCCTGATCGCCGAGGCGATCGCGGTGGCCGAGGAGCTCGACGTCGCGGTCGTCGTCGTCGGCCTGCCCGACGCAGCGGAGAGCGAAGGCTTCGACCGGGCCGACCTCGCACTGCCCGCGTCGCAGCACCGACTGATCGAAGCCGTTGCGGCCGTCGCGCCGCGCACCGTCGTGGTCGTGGTCTCCGGCGGCGTCGTCGAACTCGGCGAATGGCGTGGGCGAGTCGACGCGATCCTGTTCGCCGGGCTCGCCGGGCAGGGCGTCGCGACCGCCATCGCCGACCTCCTCACGGGGGCCGCCTCGCCGTCCGGCCGACTCTCCGAGACCTGGCCGGTACGACTCCAGGATGCGCCGTCCTTCCTGTCCTTCCCGGGCGAAGCCGGCCGGAGCGTGTACGGCGAAGGCGTGTTCGTCGGGTACCGCGGCTACGACGCAGTGGATCGCGACGTCGCCTTCCCGTTCGGGCACGGGCTCGCGTACACGACCTTCGAGTACGAGTCGATGAGGGTCGTTGCGGATGCAGCCGACGGGACCTGGAACGTCGATCTCCGGTTGCGCAATTCCGGCCGTCGCCCTGGACGCGAAGTCGTCCAGATCTATCTGGAGCGACCGCACGGCACCCGAGCGGCTCCGGTGCGAGCGCTCGCCGGATTCGCCGCGCTCGAGCTCGAAGCCGGTGCGAGCGGTTCGGCGTCGATCTCGGTGCCTCGTCGCGCACTCGAGCGTTGGGACGAAGCGACCGGAGGGTGGGTGCTCGACCCGGGCGCGTACCGGTTCGTCGCCGCCGCGTCGTCGCGAGATCTTCGACTCGGTACCGCGGTCGACATCGACTCGGCGGTACCGATGCAGCCCCTCACTCCCGAGTCGACGCTCCAGGAGTGGCTGGCCCACCCCGTGCTCGGGCCCGCCCTGCTCGAGCGAGTCAGTGCGAGCGACGACTCCGGACGCACCATCGGCATGCTGACCAACCCGCACGCCCTGCTCATGATCGGCGGCCTGCCGATCCGTCGACTCGCCGTCGACGCGGGCTCGGCGCTCACCGACCACCTGCTCGATGACGTGATCGCCCGCTTCGCCCCGCAGGATTCCACGACCTGAGACGGTCGTGCCGGTCAGGACGAGGCGAAGACCACGTACTGGACCGATCGGTGCCCCGGAGTGGCCTCCGGGGCACCGATCACCACCTCGAGTCCCCGTTCCCGAATCAGGATCGCGACGGCGGTGCGGAGTCGGCGAGATCGGCGGCCGCGTCCTGGAAGAGCTCGCGCATCCACAGGTGTTCCGGGTCCCGGTTGTGGACGGGATTCCACCAGAGGGCGTTGTGGATCGGAGTCGCATCGAACGGCACCCGATGGACGGCGACGCCCGCGGCGCGCTGGATGGCCGGTGCGACGGCGGCCTGGACGAGCGCGAGCCGCTCGGAGCCGGTGATGAAGTGGCCGATCGCGAGGAAGCTCTCGACGACGGCGTCGACGTGCGGTTCGAGGCCGAGCTGTTGCAACTGCCGGTTCGCCGACGTGAACGCTTCGCGGGACTGGTAGGTGAAGACCCAGGGCAGACGGCCGAGGTGCTCCATGGTGACGCCGTCGGCGAGGTCGGGATGGTCCGGGTCGGCGATCAGCACCCAGTCGTCCTGCCAGAGATCGTCGTAGGGCAGTTCGGTGAGGAACCCATGGGGGATGAGCATCGCGTCGGCCGAGCGCAGTCGGCCGGCCGCATCCGCGACGACGGTCGGGTTGTGCAGCATGAACCGGAACCGCACCCCGGGCGCGCGCACGCGCGCGAGGCCGCTGACGCGGGTCCCGATCGTGGCGAAGGCGTAGTCGGAGCCGTAGACCGAGAACTCGCGGGTCGAGCGGCTCGGATCCCAGGTGGCTTCGCTTTCGAAGACGCGTCGCGCGGCCTCGAGCGCGGTCGTCGTGTGCTCGCTCAGGCGGATCGCGAGCGGGGTGAGCTCGTAGGAGTTCCCGCGTCGCGCCAGCAGCGGGTCGCCGAAGTGGGTGCGAAGCCGCGAGAGCGAGGCGCTGAGGGCGGGCTGGCTGAGGTGCAGGCGCTGCGCGGCGCGCGTGACGCTGCACTCAGAAAGCAGAGCGTCGAGGGAGACGAGCAGGTTGAGGTCGAGGCGGGCGAGTGAGGGCTGGTCGGTCACGTCGGTGTGTCCTCCGGTACGGCGCTCGTCGTCGAGCGTGCGGCGATGGTAGCACCACGCATCATTCGCGTCGATTCGTGCGTTCAGGACATCACTCGAACGGATTCGGCAGCGCGAGATCGCGCATCCATGGCCGTGATGCGCTGCATCGCAAAAGACGGATTCCCTGATGTCCCGACGGCTCGCAGACTCGGTATCGGTCGGCCACTTCCTCAGAACCGCACGCCGACCCCGAGAAAGGGTCAACGATGATCAAGCTGCTTTCCCACCTGTCCTACGTGGCGGTGACCACCCCCGATGTCGAGGCGTCCGTCAAGTTCTACGAGGAGCAGGTCGGCCTCCAGGTCGTCGACCGCATCGACGGGGCCGTGTACCTCCGGTGCTGGGGCGACTACTACCGCTACTCCGTCGTGATCGTGCCGGGCGTCGAGCCCGCGCTGGAGACGATGGCCTGGCGCACGTCGAGCGCCGAGGCGCTCGAGGAAGCCGTGCGCCGGCTCGAGGCCGAAGGCGTCGAGGGCGAATGGATCGACGGGCACGCCATCGGCCGCGCCTATCGATTCGTCGGCCCCCAGGGCCACCCGATGACGCTGCACTGGGACGTCGAGCACTACGTCAGCGGCGCCGACCAGGCATCCAGCTACCCCGACCGTCCCGCCCGTCGCTCCTCGCACGCCGGCGCACCCCGCCAGCTCGACCACGTCACGATCGCGGCCGCCGATGTGGACGAGTTCGGCAAGTGGTACGAGCGGGTGCTCGGCTTCCGCATCATGGCGCGCACCGAGCTCGACGAGGCTCCCGTTTCGATCTTCACCGTGCTCACCACCAACGAGAAGTCGCACGACCTCGGCGTCGTCCTCGACGGCTCGACCCGTGCCGGCCGAGTCAACCACTTCGCCTTCTGGGTCGACACCCGCGAGGAGCTGCTGATCGCCGCCGACGTGCTGATGGAGAACGGAACGCACATCGAGTACGGCCCCTCGATCCATGGCATCGGGGAGCAGACGTTCCTCTACTACCGCGAGCCCTCGACGCTGCGCATCGAGCTGAACACCGGCGGCTACCGCAACTACGTGCCGGACTGGCAGCCGAACACGTGGAAGCCCTCGCTCGGCTCCAACAACTTCTACCGCAACGGCCAGATGCCCTGGTCGATGACCGAGTCGTTCCCCGCCGCCGACGGCCCCTCCACGACCGAGGAAGGCGTCGTGCCCGACGAGATCCGCGCGGCGCTGCTGAACCCCTACGCCGTCCAGGGCCGCGGCTGAAACGGCCGAAGCGGGCCGCCCGAGCCGGGCGGCCCGCTTCCGCCGTTGCACCGAAACCCGATCCGACTGAGGAGACGACGATGACGTCGAACCCACCCACCGCCCAGCAGGATGTCCTGCCGTCCGAGCATCCCGGCGACCTCGACCGCCACGACCCCGAACGGGAGATCGCGGCTCGCGCGGTCGCCTTCCGCAATTGGGGACGGTGGGGCGAGGACGACCGACTCGGCACCCTCAACCACATCGACGACGCCAAGCGGGTCGCGGCCGCAGGCCTCGTCCGCACCGGCCGCACGATCTCGCTCTCGATGGCCTTCGACATGTCGGGCCCTCAGAAAGGCTGGCGGCGCCGCACGAATCCGGTGCACACCATGCTCGACACGGGCACCGACGCCGAGCGCGGCCAGGGCTTTCCCCACGGTCTGGGCGGCGCCGACGACGTGATCGCGATGCCGCTGCAGTGCGCGACCCAATGGGACGGGCTCGGGCACATCTTCGACCACGGGTTCGCGTGGAACGGCCGTCGTGCCGGCGACGTCGTCACCAGCGAAGGCGACCTCGTCACCGGCATCGAGCACGCCGCGTCCGTGATCGTCTCCCGAGGCGTCCTGCTCGATCTGGGTCGGCATCTGCGGCCCGAAACCGGCGAACTCGAGGACGGCTACGCGATCTCCGTGGCCGATCTCGAGCGCTGCATCCAGGCGCAGGGCGCCTCGAGCGCCGTCGGGCGCGGCGACATCGTGCTCGTCCGCACCGGACAGTTCGGGCGCGCCCGACGCGAGGGCTGGGGCGACTACGCCGGGGGGCCCGCGCCCGGACTCTCCCTCACGACGGCCGGCTGGCTGCACCGGACCGAGATCGCCGCGATCGCCACCGACACGTGGGGCTTCGAAGTCCGCCCCAACGAGTTCGACGTGCCGGCCTTCCAGCCGCTCCACCAGGTCGTCATCCCGAACCTCGGGCTCACGATCGGCGAGATGTGGAACCTCGAAGAGCTCGGCACGGCGTGCGCCGAGAGCGGCCGCTTCGACTTCCTGCTCGCCGCTCCGCCGCTGCCGATCACCGGCGCAGTCGGGTCACCCGTCAACCCCGTGGCGGTGCTCTGACCCGGTCGAACCCGCCCGCCGGCGTACCGCCGCGACGGGCATCCATCTGAGAACAAGGAGGTTCCTCACATGACCGCAGTATCCAAGGTCGCGATCGCCGGCAGCGGCGCCGCCGCGCTCGCCGCCGCCATCCCGCTCGCCGAAGCCGGCGTCGCCGTCGACGTCTTCGAGCTCAAGACCGAGACGTCCACGCTCGGCTCGGGCATCACCCTGCAGGGCAACGCCCTGCGCGCACTGCACCGCCTCGGCGTCTGGGACGCCGTGCAGAAGCGGGGCTACACCTTCGAGGGCCTCACCCTCCGCGCCCCCGGCCCCGGCGCCCCGGTGATCGCCGAGCTGCCCGAGATCAAGACGGGCGGCGCCGACTTCCCCGCGTGCATGGGCATGTACCGGCCCGACCTCGCCCGCATCCTCGTCGACCGCGCGCTCGAGGTCGGCGTGCGCATCCACTACGGGTCCAAGGTCACCGGCGTGCGCCAGACCGACACCGGCGTGCTCGTCGACGTCGGCGGTGCCCCGGTCGGCGAGTTCGACCTGCTCATCGGCGCCGACGGCCTCCACTCGACGGTGCGGCACCTCATCGGCATCGAGACGAAGCCGGAACCGACCGGCATGGGCATCTGGCGGGCGTTCGTGCGCCGCCCCGCGGAGGTCACCCAGTCGCAGCTCTACTACGGCGGCCCGATGTACATCGCCGGCTACACGCCGACCGGCGAGGACACCTGCTACGCCTTCCTCGTCGAAGACGCCCAGGACCGCTTCGACGTCCCGACCGAGGACGCCGTCGAACTCATGCGTGCGGCGTCCGCCGCGTACGGCGGCCCGTGGGAGGAGATCCGTGCCTCGCTCGGCGCCGACTCGCGCGTGAACTACACCTGGTTCACCTCGCACCTCGTCGAGGGGGCGTGGAACCGCGGACGCACCGTCGTCATCGGCGACGCCGCCCACTCCTGCCCGCCGACCGTCGCCCAGGGGGCCGCCCAGGCGCTGGAGGACGGCACGGTGCTCGCCGAGCTCCTGCTCGCCGCCGACGCCGTCGACGAGGGACTCTGGGCCGAGTTCCACGCGCGCCGAGTGCCGCGTGCCAGCGCCGTCGTCGAGGCGAGCGTGCAGCTCGGGAAGTGGCAGCTCGAGCACAACCGCGACGCCGACGCGGCCGGCCTCATCTTCGGCATCTCGCAGCAGATGGCGGTGCCCGCGTGAGGATCGGGCGCTGGATGCTCGCCGGCGCGCCGGGCGAGGGCTTCATCGAGGATGACGGCGTCGTGCCGTTCCCCGATGGGCTCGCGGTCGCAGACGTGCTGCGGCTCGGGCTCGCCGCCCTCCCCGGCATCCGCAAGCGGGCCGGCGACCCGGTCGCCCGGCTGGACGAGGTCGTCCTGCGCGCGCCGCTCGTTCCCGCGAGCGTGCGCGACTTCGTCGCGTTCGAAGAGCATGTCGCAGGCGTCAGCGCCGGCATCGAGGGCACGTCGGACGTGCCGGCCGAGTGGTACGAGGCGCCGACGTTCTACTTCACGAACCCGCACACGATCCTCGGCCCCGGCGAGGCCGTCGCCCCTCCCGTCACCGAACGGCTCGACTACGAACTCGAGGTCGCGGCCGTCATCGGCGGCCCCGACGGAGCGAACCTCGACGTGGCCGGCGCGGCCGAGGCGATCTACGGGTACACGATCATGAACGACTGGTCCGCCCGAGACCTCCAGGGCCGCGAGATGAAGGTGCGCCTGGGGCCCTGCAAGGGCAAGGACTTCGGCACGTCGCTCGGTCCCTGGATCGTCACCGCGGACGAACTCGAGCCGTATCTCGATGCGGACGGCTTCCTCGCACTGCACGCGGAGGTGTTCGTCAACGGGCAGCGCTACGGCGAGGACCTCCTCTCGAACATGGGCTGGCCGTTCCCCGAACTCGTCGCCTACGCCTCGCGGAACTCGCGGGTCGTCGCCGGCGACGTGCTCGGCTCCGGCACGGTCGGCAACGGCGGATGCCTCGGGGAGCTCTGGGGCCTCGCGGGCGGACTCACGCCGCCGCCGCTGCAGGTCGGCGACGAGGTGCGGATGCTCGTGGAGGGGATCGGCGAACTCGTCGGCACGGTGGGGGATCCGGTCGCCTCCCCGTCGCTGCCCGCGGCCCGAGCGCGTTCGCGTCCACTCGCGGGCCCGGCCGGCGCTGTTGCACCGACCGGGCGCCCGTCAGGCGGTCGCTGCCGCGCGTTCGGGGAACGCCCCGGTCGCGAGTTCCCCGAACGTCTCCGCGACCCAGTCGGCGATGATGCTCGCCACGTAGGCCATGTGGTCGATGGAGATGTGCTCGGTGCCGCCCTCGGGGTCGTCGAAGATCCGCAGTTCCCGTTTCGGCGAGTCGACGGCCTGCTCGTAGGTCTCATGCGCGTACTTCACGGGGATCTGGCGGTCGTTCGCGCCGTGCGTGATGAACAGCGGGGCGGTGATCCGCTCGGCGACGCCGTTCAGGTGCATCCCCTTCGTCTTCTCGAAGAAGTCGTCGAGGTCGGCGGCGCCCCAGACCCACTTGACGTGGTCCCAGTAGTGCGGAACCGGGTTCTCGCCCTCGCGGTTGCGACGCGCCTGCTGCACCGCGGCCCAGTCGTGGTTGGCGCCCCACGCGACGCCGAGCTTCAGCCGCGGTTCGAAGGCGAGGGCGCGGGGCGCGTAGTAGCCGCCGAGCGACCAGCCGACGATTCCGATGGCGTCGGGGTCGACTGCGAGGGCCTCGGCGTTCGCCTCGAGCCAGTCGATGATCGCACCCGCCCACACCTCGGTGTCGTAGCGGGCGGTGAGGCCACGGAGCCGGAGGGCTTCGCCCGAGCCCGGGGTGTCGACCATGAGCGTCGAGACGCCGCGCTCAGCGAGCATCCGTGGGAAGCCCGAGTAGAACATCATCTCCTTCGTCGAATCCAGGCCGTTCCACTGGATGACGACCGGGTGCGGTCCCTCGCCTGGCGCGCGGTAGAAGTAGCCGGGGAGCGAAGCATCCTCGAACGGGATCTCGACCGTCGTGAGCGGGACGCCGCTCAGTTCGACGTGCTTGAGCAGCAGGTCGATCGACTTCTGATAGGCGGCGTTGCGTCCGGGCCAGAACGGCGACTGGAGGCGCTCCGCCTGGGAGGTGTAGAGCGAGGCTCGGTAGTAGGTCTCGCCGGCGCCGATGCGACGGCCGCGGGCTTCGTCGTCCTCGGCCTTCGCGACGAGTCGGTCGGCGACGGCCTCCCACGCCGCGTAGAGCTCTTCGGTGCCGGCGTCGTCACCCCGCTGCGAAGCCAGGAGGACGGGCTTGCAGGCCCGGTCGACCTCGTCGATGAGGCCGCCGCAGTTGAGCGCGGCGACGGGCGCCATGCTCCACACGTAGTTGTCGGGGAAATACATGAACACTGAGGTCTTCTCCTGGTGCGTTGAAACGGTGATCTGGTCAAGCTGTGGGGGATGACGCGGCGATGCGGTCGGCGAGATACTTCGCACCGGCCGACGACGCGAAGCCGCCGTCGACCGGGATCTCGGCGCCGGTGAGGTAGCTCGCGGCATCGGAGAGCAGGAACGCGACGAGGGTTGCGACTTCATTCGCGAGCCCGGTGCGTTCGAGGGGCGTCAAGGCGATCTGCGCCTCGCGCATCACTGCAGGTGCGGTCGCCGTCATGTCGGTTTCGATGAAGCCGGGATGCACGATGTTGACGCGGATGCCGCGCGGGCCGAGCTCGGTCGCCGCCGAATGGGTGAGGCCGCGAAGGGCCCACTTCGAGGTCGTGTAGGCGACCGGGTAGTGGCCGTTGAGCGCGGCGATCGACCCGATGTTGACGATGGAGGATCCGGCTGCCATCAGCGGCGCGAGCGTGCGGATGCCGAGCATCGCACCGCTCACGTTGACAGCCAACACGCGGTTCCAGTCGCCTTCGTCGACCTCGAGGATCCGAGAGCGCCACGTGATGCCGGCGTTGTTCACGAGACCGCGGAGCGGGAGGGACTCGCGCTCGAGCTCGCCGGCGAGGTCCCTCCACGCACGGGAGTCGGTGACATCCAGGCGGCGGTATCGCAGTCCCGTCCCGCGGAGGGCGGCCGGGGTAGCTGCACTCAGATCGGTGGCGACGACCCGAGCCCCGGCCGAGTCGAGGAGGAGCGCTGCGGCCGCTCCCTGGCCGCCGGCGGCGCCGGTGACCACGATGGTGCGACCAGTGAGTTCCGGAATCGCGCGGGTCGAGTCGGCGAGGTCAGATTCCGACATTCGCGCCTCCGTCCGATACGGCGACGGCGCCGTACCGGATTCGACGCTAAGCGTGCCGTGCACATCAGGGAACGTGAGATGAATGATGCCGCGCATCGACCGCATTTGTATGCGAGCCGGACTGCAACCATCCATCCCGATCAGCAGCAGAGGCCAAGGGAGTGGTGGACATCGACGCCGTCGATGCGCGCATCAGCGATGCGCGGTTTCCGGACGGGCGCCCCACGGCTTCACTGAGCGTGCCGCGTCCCGGAGGCGCGCCGCGGTCGCACCGTCGCGATCGCGCCACGACGAACTCGATGGAGAGACACGTCATGACCGAAACGTCCGTCGCCGCCCCCGCCGGCACCCGCCGAGCCGGCGTCTGGCAGGCCGTCCTGCTGCTCGCCGGCAGCTGCATGCCGGTGCTCGGCTCAGTGCTCATCACCCCGGTGCTGCCCCAGCTGTCGGAGCACTTCGCCGCCGTGCCGGGCGCCGAGGTGCTCGTGCCGATGATCGTCGCGATCCCGGCTCTGATGATCGCGCTCTTCGCTCCCTTCGCGGGCCAGATCGTCGACCGGCTCGGCCGCAAGACGCTGTTGATCGTCGCGATGATCGCGTACGCCGTCGTCGGCACCGCTCCCGCGTGGCTCGACGCGCTGCCGGCGATCCTCGTCAGCCGCGTGTGCGTCGGCGTGTTCGAGGCCGCCATCATGACGGTCTGCACGACGCTCATCGTCGACTACTTCCACGAGGAACGCCGTCGCAACCGCTACCTCGGGATCCAGACCGTCGTGACCACGCTCGCCGCCACGGTGTTCATCGCGCTCGGCGGCGCGCTCGGCGTCGGGGGCTGGCACACGCCGTTCTGGGTCTACGCCATCAGCCTCGTGATCGCGGTGCCGATGATCTTCTCGCTCTGGGAACCGAACCCGGTCGAGACCGGCGAAGCGAAGGCGGGCGAGCCGGCCGCGACGGTGCGCGTCCCGTGGGGCCGCATCGGGGTTCCGCTGCTCGTCACCCTCTTCGGCGGCTTCACGTTCTACGTCCTCATCATCGAACTCAGCTATCTCATCGTCGGCACCGGCGTCGCCGCGACCGACACTGCCGTCATCGGTGGCGTCGCGGCCATCGCCTCGCTCGCGACCGCGATCGGCGGTCTGCTCTTCGCGCGACTCATCCGATTCCGACACGGTGTGCTCATCCCGGTCGCGTTCGCACTCCAGGCAGTCGGCATGCTGACGATCTGGGCGGCACCGGTCGTGCCCGGCATCGTCGCCGGCGCGATCATCGCCTCGTTCGGGTCGGGCCTCCTGCTGCCCTCGCTCGTGACTTGGGTGATCGCGGCTGCGCAGTTCGGAGACCGCGGGCGTGTCACCGGATGGTGGACCTCGGCGTTCTTCTTCGGTCAGTTCCTCACGCCGATCCTCATCGGCATCCTGGCTGCGGCACTCGGCGGCCTCCCCGCTGCCGTCGGCGTCGTCGGCGTCGCGGCGGTCCTGGTGGGTGCGTGCGTCCTCGTCGCCCTTCGCCGTCCGGTCGCCGAGCCGGTCGCCTGACGCCATACGAAGCGTGAACGCGGGGGCGTCGCCGTCCCCGCGTTCGCGATCGCGACCGTCAGGATCGCGAATCCGGATGCGCGGTATCACCGCGACGAGCATCGATTCAACCGCCCGAGCCGACGGGCGTGGGCAGGCTTGAGCACGACACGAGGGAGTGAGATGACGGACAAGACCCAACCGAGTGCGGCCGACGCGCTCTCCGGCTTGGTCGCCGACGGCATGACGATCGCGGTCGGCGGGTTCGGGCTGTCGGGCATCCCGACGAACCTGATCCGGGCGCTGGCCGACACCGGGGTTCGGGACCTCACGGTCGTGAGCAACAACATGGGCGTCGACGGCAAGGGCCTGGGCATCCTGCTCGAGAACGGGCAGGTGCGCAAGGTGCTCTCCTCGTACGTGGGGGAGAACCGGCTGTTCGCCGAGCAGTACCTCTCCGGCGAGCTCGAGGTCGAGTTCGTGCCGCAGGGCACGCTCGCCGAGCGGCTGCGTGCCGGCGGCGCAGGCATCCCGGCCTTCTACACGCCGACCGGCGTCGGCACCCCCGTCGCAGACGGCAAGCCGGAGGCGGACTTCGACGGCACACGGGCGATCCTGGAGCGTGGCATCGTCGCCGATCTCGCCCTCGTGCGCGCCTGGCGGGCGGATCGGGCGGGCAACCTCCGCTACCGGCTCACGGCCCGCAACTTCAACCCGCTCGTCGCGGCCGCGGGCCGGCTCACGGTCGTGGAGGCCGAGGAGATCCTCGACGAGCCGATCGCCCCCGACGACATCCACACCCCGGGCATCTTCGTGCAGCGGCTCGTCGCCGTCGCCGACCCCGTCAAGGACATCGAACAGCGCACGGTCCGCCCCCGCGCGATCGTCGAGGACAAGGAATCCGCCCATGTGGACGCGTGACGAGATGGCCGCCATCGCGGCCAGGGACCTGCAGGACGGCGACTACGTCAACCTCGGCATCGGCATCCCGACCCTGGTGGCCAACAACCTGCCCGACGGCGTCCAGGTGACGCTGCAGTCCGAGAACGGCATCCTCGGCATGGGGCCCTTCCCTCTCGAGGGCGAGGAGGACGCCGACCTCATCAACGCCGGCAAGCAGACCGTGACGCTGCTGCCGGGCGCCTCCGTGTTCGACTCGGCGACGAGCTTCGGGATGATCCGCGGCGGCCACGTCGCCACCGCGATCCTCGGCGCGCTGCAGGTCTCGCAGTTCGGCGACCTCGCGAACTGGCAGATCCCCGGCAAGCTCGTCAAGGGCATGGGCGGCGCCATGGATCTGGTCGCCGGCACTCCGCACGTGATCGTCGTCACCGAGCACGTCGCCAAGGACGGCACCCCGAAGATCGTCGCCGCCTGCGACCTGCCGCTCACCGGCGTCGCCTGCGTGGACCGCATCGTCAGCGATCGCGCCGTCTTCGACGTGGATGCCTCGACGGGGCTGACCCTCGTCGAGCTCGCACCCGGCGAGAGCGTCGACGGGCTCCGGGAACTGACCGGTGCGACCTTCGCAGTTGCGAGCCGGCTGACGTAGGGTCCGCTGCTCGCTCGCCGGTCGAGTAGCGACGCAGTGCTGCGCGCTCGTTGGTCGAGTAGCGACGCAGTCGCGTATCGAGACCCGGTGCCCCGGTCTCGATACGGCGCTGCACGCTCGCTGGTCGAGTAGCGACGCAGTCGCGTATCGAGACCTGGTACGTCGGTCTCGATACGGCTGCGCGCCGACTCGACCGGCGGAGGGATGGACGTTCGGCGGCGCCCGTTTGCGGGGTCTCGATACGGCGCTGCGCGCCGACTCGACCGGCGAACGCGCCTACTCGACCGGCGAACACGCGCCGACTCGACCGGCGAACGCGCGGACGATCGGCGCGCCCGCGTCCGGGCGGGGGTTGACACGTGCGCTCAAGGATGGTTGGTTAGTCAGTGAAGTAACTAACCAATGAACCGGAGGACCAGGCGTGGACGAATCGCGACCGATCTTCCTGCAGATCGCCGAATCGATCGAGAACGACATCATCTCGGGCGAGCTGGCCGAGGGATCCCAGATCCCCTCGATCAACGAGTTCGCGGCGTTCCATCGCATCAATCCGGCGACTGCGTTGAAAGGGGTGACGAGGCTCGTGGATGACGGAACCGTCGAGAAGCGACGCGGCATCGGGATGTTCGTGACGGTCGGGGCCAGATCCCGGCTCGTCGCCCGGCGCCGCGACGGCTTCGCCGCCGAGTACGTGCGACCCCTGCTCGTCGAGGCCGACAAGCTCGGCATCGACATCGACGAACTCGCGGGCATGCTCCGCGAAGAGAGGACCAAGGCATCATGACCACCGTGGCCCGAACCCGCGGCCTCACCAAGCGCTACGGGAGCTTCACCGCGCTCGACTCCGTCGACGTGTCCTTCACCGAGCACCGCATCTACGGACTGCTCGGCCGCAACGGCGCCGGCAAGACCACGCTCATGCAGCTGCTCACGGGGCAGCTCTTCGCCTCCGAGGGCGAGATCGAGGTCTTCGGCCGCACGCCCGTCGAGCACTCCGACGTGCTGCGCCGGCTCTGCTTCATCGCCGAGTCGCAGCGCTACCCCGAGGACTTCAAGCCCTCCCACGTGTTCAAGATCGCGCCGTCGTTCTTCGAGCACTGGGACGCCGAGTTCGCCGAGCGGCTCATCGCCGACTTCCGGCTGCCGCTGAACCGCCGCATCAAGAAGCTCTCGCGCGGCCAGCTCTCGGCGGTCGGCGTCATCGTCGGCCTCGCCTCGCGTGCACCGGTCACGTTCTTCGACGAGCCCTACCTCGGTCTGGACGCGGTGGCACGCCACCTCTTCTACGATCGGCTGCTCGAGGACTATGCCGAGCACCCCCGCACGATCGTGCTCTCGACGCACCTGATCGACGAGGTCGCCAACCTCCTCGAGCACGTCGTGCTCATCGACGAGGGGCGCATCATCCTCGATCAGGATGCCGAGGAGCTGCGCGGCTCGGCCACCACGGTCGCCGGCCCCTCCGCCGCCGTCGAGCAATTCGTCGACGGCCGGGAGGTCATGGCGCGCGACCGCATCGGGGGACTCGCGTCCGCCACGATCGACGGCCGTCTGACGGCGCCGGAGCGCGCCGAGGCCGCCCGCCTCGGCCTCGAGCTCGCCCCGGTGTCGCTCCAGCAGCTCGTCGTCCACCTCACCGGCGGCGCCCTCGCCGCCGAGCAGCAGAAGGAGGCTGCAGCATGACCGCCGTACCGATCTCCGCCGCCGTCGTCCGTGAGGACCGGTTCCGGTTCTCCGACGTCGCGCGGGTCGTCAAGCTCCACTTCGTGAACCCCTCGATCTACTTCGGGGTGCCGTGGCTCATCCTCGGCGGCGCGTGGGCGCTCTCCGTGCTCATCACGCTCATCATCCGCGGCGCGAGCCCGGCCGTCACCGCCGAGGACATGGAGGGGATGCGCAACAGCTGGGCCGTGATCTCGCCCCAGTGGTATCTCGTCGTCGTCGGCGTCCAGGCAGTCGCTTTCACGTTCAACTTCGCCCTCGGGCTGGGGTCGACCCGGCGTGACTACTGGCTCGGCACGTCGCTCGTCTTCCTCGTCGTCGCGGCCGAGATGGCCACCGGCATCGCGCTGCTCGTGCAGCTCGAGCAGGCCACCGGCGGCTGGTGGCTCGGCGCGCACATGTTCGACGCGCTCTGGTTCGGCATCGACGGATTCTGGGTCGACTGGTTCTCCGCGTTCGCTCTGCAGCTCTTCGTGCTCTTCGTCGGCGCGGCGGCGACCACGATCTACCTCCGCTGGCGGATGGCCGGCATGCTCGTCTCCGGCGCCGGCCTGCTCCTGCTCGTCGTCGGCGGCATCGCGATCGCGACCTTCACCGAGACCTGGCCCGAGATCTTCGCCTGGCTCGGAGAGATCGGCATCGTCGGCGTCTTCACCCTCGTGCTCGGGCTGGCCGTCGTCTCGGCCGCGCTCGGCTACGTCGTCATCCGGCGGGCCACTCCGCGCTGATCGACGGATGCCTCGAGGCGCCGGACCCGTTCGGGGCCGGCGCCTCGTCGTCACCCCCCCCGAACGGGAGTGACGGGTCCGGGGCGCGCACTAGGCTCGGGACCATGCCTGACGAGTCACCCGAGGCGACCGCCCTCGCGATGGAGCAGCTGCTGTCCATCCGCGGCAGCATCGACAACATCGACGCCGCGCTCATCCACCTCCTCGCGGAGCGGTTCAAGTTCACGCAGCAGGTCGGCCGGCTCAAGGCGGCCTACGGCCTGCCGGCGAGCGACCCGGCCCGCGAGCAGCGCCAGGTGGCCCGGCTCCGGGAACTCGCGATCGACGCGCACCTCGACCCGGCCTTCGCCGAGAAGTGGTTCAACTTCGTCGTCGCCGAGGTCATCCAGCACCACGAGGAGATCGCGGCGGAGGAGTCCGGCGCGGACGGCGCCCGCTCGTGAGCGAACTGCGCGACTCCGCCCGGCGGAGCATCCCGGCCCTCGCGCGATTCGCCCTCGCGGTGGGCCTCATCCTCGGCGCCACGGGCCTCGTGACGGCCCGCTGGGGCATGCTGCTCGTCGGCGTCGTGTTCGTGGTCCTGTCGCTCGCCGCGGGCTTCCGCGCCAAGGCCATGGCCCGTCGGCGCGCAGCCGAGCAGTCGGCGGCGGCCGCGCAGCAGGCCGCCATCACGCGCTGAGTCGACGCCCGGAGCCGCGGCCGCAGATCAGCGGCGCACGAGCGCGCGCTGCCGCATCCGCGCCTTGAACCACTTGGTGTCGGTGATGCGCGCCGCGAACGAGCCGACGAGGATCGTGATGAGCACGTACGCCGTCGCGAGCGGCGCCAGTTCGGGCACGGCGCCCGCGCCGACCGCGAGCCCCGCGATGACGACCGAGAACTCGCCGCGCGCGACCAGCACGAGGCCGGAGCGCCAGCGGCCCGGGACGCCGATGCCCGCGCGCCTCGCGGCGAGGTAGCCCGTCAGCACCTTCGTGGCCATCGTCACGATCGCGAGCACCACGGCCGGCAGCAGCACGGCGAGGAGCTGCCCGGCATCGGTCGTGAGGCCGAAGAAGACGAAGAACATCGCGGCGAAGAGGTCGCGCAGCGGCGTCAGCACCGACTCGGCCTCGCGGGCCACGCGCCCCGACAGCGCGATGCCGACGAGGAACGCGCCGACCGCGCCCGAGACCTGCGCGCCCTCCGCGAGGCCGGCGACGAGCATCGTGAGGCCGAGCACGCCGAGCAGCAGCGACTCCTGGTGCTCGGCCGAGAACAGCCGAGAGACGACGTGCCCCCACTTGAAGGCGACGAAGAGGATGAGCAGCACGACGCCGACGGCGATGCCGACGCTGATCGCGCCCTGCCAGAGGCTCACGCCGACCGCGACGGCGGTGAGCACGGGCAGGTAGAACGCCATCGCCAGGTCTTCGATCACGAGGATCGACAGCACGGCGGGCGTCTCGCGGTTGGAGACGCGGCCGAGGTCGCGCAGCACCTTCGCGATGACGCCCGACGACGAGACCCACGTCACGCCCGCGAGCGCGACGGCGCCGAGCGGACCCCAGCCGAGGAGGAGCGCCATGACGGCGCCCGGCAGGGCGTTGAGGAGGAAGTCGATCGCGCCCGCGTACTTGGACTGGCGCAGGTTCGAGACGAGCTCGGCCGGGCTGTACTCGAGTCCGAGCAGGGCGAGCAGCAGCAGCACGCCGATGTCGGCGCCGGTCTCGAAGAACTCGTGCGCCTCGTGCAGCGGCAGCAGCCCGCCCGTGCCGAAGGCGAGGCCGAAGAGCAGGTAGAGGGGGATGGGCGAGAGCCCGATCCGGGCCGCGAGCCGGCCGAGGAGGCTCATCCCGAGCAGCACGGCGCCGATCTCGATGAGGATCAGGGTGCCGTCGTCCATGCGGTCGGGGAGTCTCGGTTCAGTCGGGGCCGTTGGAGAGCAGTCGACCGGCCGCTTCGAGTCCGTCGCGGGTGCCGACTGCCACGATGATATCGCCGCCGCGGAGCACCTCGGCCGGCGTCGGCGACGGGACCACTCCGCCGTCGCGCACGATCGCCACGATCGAGACCCGCGTGCGCGTGCGCACCTTGGTGTCGCCGAGGGGGCGGTTCAGGTACGGGGAGTCGGGTGCGAGCTCGAGCTGCTCGGTGTAGAGGCCCGAGGTCGAGTCGGTGAGCGCGGTCAGCCGGCTGACGGCGACCGAGGTGCCGAGCAGGTCGGCCAGGGCCTCGGCCTCGTCCTCGGTGATCGCGATGGAGTCGCGGCAGGCGTCGGGATCCTCGACGTCGAAGATGCCGAGATTGCGCTCGCCGTCGCGGTACGCCACGACGCTGAGGCGTCGTCCGCTCTCGGTCACGAGGTCGTGCCGCGTGCCGATACCAGGCAGGTCGACCTTCTCGATTCGAATCGTCACGAGCGTCCACCATACGCCGATTTCCCGGGGGCTGAGGATGCCTCGGGCTTCACGTTCGGCGAGCGTGAAGCCGGCGCTCAGGATGCCTCGCGGCGACGCGCGCGCTCGCCGCGAGGCAACCGTCGGGACGGTTCAGTACGCCGTCGCCGTCGCGAGGTTCTCGCTCGCGCCGAAGCCGTGCTCGACGAGCGCGGCGCGCGCCTCGGCCTTGGCCGAGTACGGGGTCTTGACGCCCTCGATGTCGCGGTAGTTCTGGTGACCGGGGCCCGCCCAGAGGATCGAGTCGCCCGGCTGCACGTGGCGCATCGCCTCGCGGATCGCCTGCTTCGGGTCGGCGACCTCGAGCACCGGGAAGCCCGGCTTGTGCTCGCGCGCCGCGCGCACCAGGGTCGCGCGGATCGACGCCGGGTCCTCGAAGCGCGGGTGGTGGTCGGTGACGATGAGCAGGTCGCTGCCGTCGACGGCCGCACGGGCCATGTCGGGGCGCTTGATCTTGTCGCGGTCGCCGTCGGCGCCGAACACCATGACGACCTTGCCCGGCGTGACCGCGCGCACGGCCGCGAGGGACTTCGCGAACGCGTCGGGCGAGTGGCCGAAGTCGACGTAGACGCCCGGGCTCGCGTCGTCCGAGACCTTCTCGATGCGGCCCGGGAGGTACATGCGGATGCCGCCGTCGCGGCCGAGCGCCGCGGCGATGCCGGCGCCGTCGACGCCGCCGGCGATGAGCATCGCGATCGCGAGGCCGGCGTTGGCGGCCATGTGGTCGCCGAGCACCGGCACGCTCGACTCGACGACGGTCTGGCCGGAGCGCGAGAGGCGGAAGCCCGTGCGGCCCGGTTCGCGCGAGACGACCTCGATGAGCCAGTCGGCCGCGGCGGCCGGGTCGGCCGAGATCGATTCGGCCGGGATGCCCGAGGTGGCGAACAGTTCGGCGCCGGCCGGGGTGTCGAGGGAGACGACGGCGCGGGAGCCGTGCTGGGGGGTGAAGAGCGGCCGCTTCGCGTCGAGGTAGGCCGTCATCGTGCCGTAGTCGTCGAGGTGGTCGTGGCTGAGGTTCGTGAAGCCCACGACGTCGAAGACGACGCCGTCGACCCGGTGGCGGCTGAGCGCCTGCGCGCTCACCTCGACGGCCGCGGCCTCGACGCCGGCCTCGTTCATGAGGGCGAGCAGGGCGTGCAGCTCGCTCGCCTCGGGCGTCGTGAGCCCGCTGACGACCTCGAGGTCGCGCACGTGCCGCTCGGCCGTCGAGCTGAGGCCCGAGGGGATGCCGAGCTGGCGCAGGATCGCCTCGATCATGTGCACGACCGACGTCTTGCCGTTCGTGCCGGTGACGGCGAACAGCTTCGGACGGTGCACGTCGGTGCCGAAGACGGCCGCGGCGACGTCGCCGAGACGGTCGCGGGGGCTGTCGACGATCAGCACGGGCAGGCCGGTCGCGCTCGCGAGCTCGAATCCGGCCTCGTCGGTGAGGACGGCGCCGGCGCCGGCCGCTGCGGCCGCGGCCGCGAACTCGGCGCCGTGGCGGTTCGCGCCGGGGATCGCGACGAAGAGCTCGCCGGGACGGAGATCCTTGGTCGAGACCGCGACGCCGGAGATCGTCGTGTCGAGGTCGCCGCGCACCTGGATGGCGGGCACGGCGGCCGCCAGCTCGCCGAGTGAGCGAGGGCGGACGGACTCCGGGCGGAGCCCGTGCGTTTCAACGGGGGGCATCCCACCAGATTACCGAGTGCGCCTCGGCTCCGGTGCGCCGAAGGGCGGATCCGTGGAGGGCGCGGCCGCGGCGGCGGACGACGGGATGCAGGATGGGGGGATGAGCGAGCCCGACGAGCCCCCGGCGACCGTCCCGGCGACCGCCGGCGGGGCCGACGCCGCGCCCGAGGCCGCTCCCGTCGACGCCGCCCTCGCACTGGCCCGGGAGGCCGCCGCGCGGCTCCGCGAAGCCGGC
>NZ_WSTA01000041.1 GCF_009789225.1 Agromyces seonyuensis
CGGGAGGCGCTGCAGCGGGCCGCGCCGCCGCCCGTTGCGCGGCCCGCTGCCGCGCCTCCCGCGGCCGCGCCGCCCATCGCCCAGCCGCCATTCATCGCCCAGCCCACCGCGCAACGACCTCCCTCGAGCGACGCCGCGCTGTCGCGCCCCGGTGCCGAGCCCTTCCGGCCGGTCGTCCCGGAGGCGCTCGACGGCTACCGCCCCGGCGGACCGACCCTCCAGGCCGACCCGGCGGTCCTCGAGTTCGACGCCGGCTCGACCGACACCGCGAGGCTCCAGCAGCTCGCGACCGGCCAGCTCCTCATCGTCGGGCGGCCCGCCCCCGAGACGGTGGCCGATGGCGCGCTCGACGAGTCGGAGCAGCGACGCGTCTACTCGGCGGTCGGCGTCGTGCTCGGCGTCGTCGGGGTGCTCGCGTCCCTGTTCGTCGGCTGGATGGTCCCGATCTCGGTCGCGGCGATCGTCTTCGGCGTGCTCGGACTGCGCCGCGAGGAGGGGCGTCGCACCGCGTCGCTCTTCGGCGTCTACGCGGGAGTCGTCGGCGTCGTCTTCAGTGCGATCTGGCTGGGCTACTACCTGATCACGTTCGGCGTCCTCCCGGCCTGAGGCCGGGGGCGCTCGCGCGCGGGCTCAGTCGAGGCGCTCGACGAGCAGTGCGACGTGCTTCCCGGATTCCCGCGTGAGCACGAGGGTCGCCCGCTCGTCGCCCTTCAGTCGGAGCCGGGTGCGCAGCGCGGCGGGATCGACGTCGGCGCCGCGCTTCTTGATCTCGAGGGTGCCGATCCCGCGTTCGGCGAGGGCCATGCGGAGCCGTCGCTCCTCTGCGGGCAGCCGCTCGAGCACGCGGAAGCCGCGCGAGAACGGGGATTCGATGGGGCGGTCGGCGGTGAGGTAGGCGATGCCGTCGGAGAGCATCCTGGCGTCGTGGCCGGCCGCGAGCTCGCCGATCAGACGCGCCCGGATGACGGCGCCGTCCGGTTCGGCGAGGTACTCGCCGAGCGGTCCGATCTCGGCGTCGGCGCTGTCGGCCGGTGCGGTGAGCTCGTGTGCCTCGTCGCCTCGGATGACGAGGGCGGCGCGCCCGATGGCCGGCCGGCGCACCGCGCCGAACCAGACGCCGAGTTCGACGACGTCGCCGTCGACGGAGATCCACTGCGCCTCGGCCTCGGCGGGGATGAGCGTGCGGTCGGTGCCGGGGCCGAGCTTCACGCCCGTGGCGCGCTCCGCGCCGACGCCGAACGCGAAGTCGAGCGATGGGGTGTAGTCGGCCGGATCCGCGAGGCGGCGCGTGCGGCCGCCCGACGCGACCCGGCGGGCGGGGTCGAGCCAGACGCCGTCGATGCCGCCGAGGTGGACGTCCTCGGCGAGGGAGTGCACCACGCGGGTCTTCTCGAACGGCGCCAGGTTGAAGGTGGCGATCGCCGCGGTGACCTCGTCGGCGTCGGCCGCGGTGACCTCGAGGCCGATGGCGGAGAGGGCGAGGGCGTCGCCGCCGATGCCGCACCCGAGGTCGGCGACGTGGCGGATGCCGGCGCGAGCGAACCGACCCGCGTGGAGCGCGGCGACGCGGAGGCGGGTGGCCTGCTCGAGGCCGGGCTCGGTGAAGAGCATCCGATCGGCGAACTCGCCGAACTTCGCGCGCGCCTTCGTGCGCAGCTTCGACTGGTTGAGCACCGCGGCGACGAGCGCGGGGGAGTGGCCGGCCTTGCGCAGATCGGAGACCGTGCGCACGACGTCGTCGTCCGAGTGCCACTCCGGCAGCGAGTCGAGCAGGGAGAGTCCCTGGGGGGAGAGCAATTCGACGAGCTCGGCGCGATCCACCGCCCCACGCTAGCAGCGCGCGCCGCGCGCTTCCGCCGCCGTCCGCCCGTCCCGGTCCGGTCGCAGTGCGTCACACCGCTGGCACTCGCGTTGCACGAGTGCCAGAAGGGTCCTAGACTTTCGGTTAGCACTCTCGTTCTGAGGCTGCTAACCGTACTTCACCGAGAAAGAGGTCAACCGTGTCGGTTTCCATCAAGCCGCTCGAGGATCGCATCGTCATCAAGCAGGTCGAGGCCGAGCAGACCACCGCGTCGGGCCTCGTCATCCCCGACACCGCCAAGGAGAAGCCCCAGGAGGGCGAGGTCGTGGCGGTCGGCCCGGGTCGCATCGACGACAACGGCAACCGCGTCCCGCTCGACGTCGCGGTCGGCGACAAGGTCATCTACTCGAAGTACGGCGGCACCGAGGTCAAGTTCGGCGGCGAGGACTTCCTCGTCCTCTCTGCCCGCGACGTGCTCGCGGTCGTCGTCCGCTGACCTGCCGCTCACGGCTTCCGAAGGCCGGCTCCCTGCTCGGGGCGCCGGCCTTCGTCGTCTCCGGATGACCCGAGCGGCGCTTTCTCGACGGTGCACGACCCTTTCGCACCGGCGTCGGCGTCCGCGGGCGGGACTAGCCTGCTCTGGTGGCACCTGAAACCGGCTCCGTCCCCGCGAACTCCGAACGGGCCGGGTACGCGTACGCGGTCGGCGCCTACGGCCTCTGGGGGCTCCTCCCGCTCTACTTCCTGGCGCTCGCGCCGACCGGGCCGTTCGAGATCGTCGCGGCCCGCATCCTCTTCTCGCTCGTCTTCTGCGTCATCCTGCTGAGCGTCACGCGCACCTGGCGCCGGATGGGCCGACTGCTGCGCGACCGGCGGACGGTGCTGACGATGGGGCTCGCCGGCGTCCTCATCTTCGTGAATTGGCAGACGTACGTCTTCGCGGCGCTCTCCGGGCACGTGCTCGAGGCCGCGCTCGGCTACTTCATCAATCCGGTCGTGACGGTGTTCCTCGGCGTGATCGTGCTCCGGGAACGGCTCAACAAGGTCCAGTGGACGGCGGTGGGCGTCAGCATCCTGGCCATCGTCGTGCTCACCGTCGCCTACGGCCAGCTTCCCTGGATCGCCCTCGTGCTCGCGTTCTCGTTCGGCTTCTACGGGCTCATCAAGAAGCGCGTCGGCCCAAAGGTCGATGCGGTGTCCGGGCTGACCCTCGAGACGGCCTGGCTCGTGCCCGTCGCAATCGCCGAGCTCATCGCCGTCGGCGTGACCGTCGGGCTCACGACGGGCACCGTGAGCCCGGTGCACACCGCCCTCATGGCGGGCACGGGCGTCATCACGGCGGTGCCGCTGCTGCTCTTCGCCGCAGGCAGCCGTCGGCTCCCCTTGACCGCGATGGGTTTCGTGCAGTTCTTCGCCCCGGTGCTGCAGTTCCTCGTCGGCGTGCTGGTGCTCGGCGAGCCGATGCCGCCCGAGCGCTGGGTCGGCTTCGGCCTCATCTGGGTCGCCCTCGTCATCCTGACGACGGATATGGTGCTGCGCGCACGTCGGTCCGGCCGAGTCGCGGATTCGTTGCACGCCGAGCCCGCCTGACGTCCGATTCGCTGCGTTCGGTGACGCTCAGGTAACGATTCGGCCGTGTTACACGCTTGTGATCGGCACGACTTGTTTCGGTCGATTTCGGACCATACTCTCGGACGCACTGGTTGAGGACGTGTCCCCACGTCCGCATACCCGAACCAAGAATCCTTCAGTCCCAAGGAGAATCATGAGCGTTCTGGCCAAGCCCACGGCCCGGCGTCGCGGAGCGGTTGCAGGAGTGGCGCTCGCCGCTTCGAGCCTGCTGCTCCTCACCGCCTGCGCGACCAGCGACAGCCCCGCCGAGTCCGACGCCCCCGCGGCCGTCGAAGACCTCAGCCTCAAGATCGGCACCGCGCTGCCCCAGACCGGCAACCTCGCCTTCCTCGGCCCGCCCGAAGAGGCCGGCGTCAAGTACGCGCTGTCGGAGATCAACGCGGCCACGGCCGACACCGGTCTCGACCTCGAGGTCGTCTTCGGCGACTCGGGCGACACCGACAACAAGGCCTACGAGTCCGAGATCCCGCGCCTCCTCGGCGAAGACGTCTCCGCCATCATCGGCGCCGCGTCCTCGGGCACCTCGCTCCAGTTCATCGACCAGGTCGTCGGCGCTGGCGTCATCCAGTTCTCGCCGGCCAACACGTCCGACGCGTTCACGACCTACGACGACAACGGCCTGTACTTCCGCACGGCCCCGTCCGACACGCTCCAGGGCGAGGTCCTCGGCAACCTGATCGCCGAAGACGGCAACCAGACGCTCGGCATGATCGTCCTCAACGACTCGTACGGCACCGGCCTGGCGAAGTACGTGACCGAGGCGTTCGAGGCCGCCGGCGGCGAGGTCGTCGCCGCTCCGACCTACAACACCGGCGACACGTCGTTCGACGCCCAGATCAGCGAGGTCCTCGCGGCCGACCCCGACGCGATCGCCCTGATCACGTTCGACGAGGTCTCGACGATCCTCCCGAGCCTCTTCGGCCAGTTCCCCGCCGACAAGCTCTACTTCGTCGACGGCAACCTGAAGAACTTCGCGGACGCCGGCTTCCCCGCCGGTTCGCTGACCGGTTCGAAGGGCACCCTCCCGGGCCTGACGATCGACTCGATCTCCGACTTCACCGGCGCGCTGGACGAGTTCCTCGCCGCTGAGGGCGAAGAGCCCCTCGAGGACTACAGCTACGCGGCCGAGTCCTACGACGCCACCATCCTCCTCGCCCTCGCGTCCCTCGCCGCCGGCTCGACCGACGGCACCGAGATCGCCGCGAAGCTGCAGGAAGTCTCCGGCGGCTCCGGCGACGGCGAGAAGTGCTCGACCTACGCCGAGTGCGCCGCGATCATCGTGGACGGCGGCACCGCCGACTACGACGGCATCTCGGGCCCCATCACGTTCGACGAGGTCGGCGACCCGACCGAGGCGTCGATCGGCATCTACGAGTACGGCGACGACAACACCTACGCCGCCTACGAGGGCTGATCACGCAGCGCGTGAACTGACGCACTGACGTCCAGGAGCGGCCCCCGGTTCTTCGGAACCGGGGGCCGCTTCGTCGTGCCCGGGGTCGGGCTCCGAGGCGGCGGGCGACGCCGCCGGCGACGAGTGAGGGACTCCGGGTCCGAGTCCCCGTCACGGCGCTCCGTGCAGCCGGACCGCGCCGTGCGTCGTCCGCCGAGGCGGGGCGAAGCGCGCTACGAACGGATGACCGAGCGGGCTGCTTCGCTCTGCACGGCGTCGGGGGAGCAGCGCGCCCGTGGAACCCGGATGGACACGCCCTCCTCTGAGCGGACCTTCCGCGCGGCGGGGCGCTGCGGGCCGGGTGCGCCACTGCCGCGGGGTGCTTGCGGGCACCGCAGGGCTGCTGCGCGGCTGCGGGGGACGGCTGTGCCGACTGTGGGGGCGGCTGCGCGGCTGCTGGGGGTGGCTGCGGGCCGCGGGCGGATTGCGGGCTGCGAGCCGCTACTGCGTGGCCTCAGCGTGGCCCTGCGCGGCGCTGATCCGGCTTCGGGCGGCACCGAGGCGCGCCGGGGCCCCGCATAACCGCGACCCCAGACATCCCGGCGCCCGAGGCATCCGGAACGACGGCGCACGCCCGCCTGCCGGCCGAACCCGGACATACGGAAACGGCCCCCCGCAGCCGGAGCTGCGAGGGGCCGTTCGTGCGGGCGGGACCGCAGCCGGGATCAGTCCTGGCCGAGGGTGCCCAGGTAGAGCTCGGTGACCTTCGGATCCTGGAGGAGCTCGCGTCCGCTGCCGGTGTAGGCGTCGCGGCCCTGGTCGAGCACGTACCCGCGGTCGCAGATCTGCAGGCATCGCCGGGCGTTCTGCTCGACCATGATGCAGGTCACGCCCGCCTTGTTGATCTCCGAGACGCGGATGAACGCCTCGTCCTGGCGCACCGGCGAGAGGCCGGCGCTCGGCTCGTCGAGCAGGAGCACCTTCGGGTCCATCATGAGCGCACGGCCCATGGCGACCATCTGGCGCTCGCCGCCGGAGAGGGACCCCGCGCGCTGCTTGAGCCGCTTGCCGAGCTCCGCGAAGATGCCCGTGACGAACTCGAGGCGCTCGTCGTAGGCCTTCGGGCGCTGGTAGAGGCCCATCTGCAGGTTCTCCTCGATGGTGAGCGAGGGGAACACGTTGTTCGTCTGGGGGATGAACCCGACGCCGCGGGCGACGAGCTTGTTCGCCTTGAGGCCGGTGATGGTGTCGCCCTCGAGCGTGATCGACCCCGAGCGCACGTGGACCTGGCCGAAGATCGCCTTGAGGAGCGTCGACTTGCCGGCGCCGTTCGGGCCGATGATGCCGATGAGCTCGCCCTTGGCCGCGGTGAGGTTCGCGCCGTTCAGGATGTTGACGCCGGGCAGGTACCCCGCGTGCAGGTCGCTGACGACGACGACGGGCTCCGCCGCCGGCGAACCGGCGGGGACGGGGGCGGGTGCGGTGCTGCTCACTTGGTTTCCTCCTCGTCCGCGGCCTGCTCGGCCTGGATCTCCTCGAGCAGATCCTCGAGCGCCTCGGCGGAGGCGCTCGACTCCGCGCCCTCGGGCGCGGGGACGCGACCGGTGACGACGCCGAGGTCGAGCTCCTGGTGCGCGCCGAGGTACGCGTCGATGACGGCCGGGTCCTGCATGACCGAGTACGGGTCGCCTTCGGCGACCACGCGGCCCTCGGCCATGACGACGACCCAGTCGGCGATGTGCCGGACCATGTGCATGTCGTGCTCGACGAACAGCACGGTCATGCCCTCTTCCTTCAGGTCGAGGATGTGCTCGAGCAGCGACTGCGTGAGGGCCGGGTTCACCCCGGCCATCGGCTCGTCGAGCATGACGAGCTTCGGGTCGCTCATGAGCGCGCGCGCCATCTCGAGGAGCTTGCGCTGACCGCCGGAGAGGCTCGCCGCGAAGTCGCCCGCCTTGGCGTCGAGCTTGAACTTCGTGAGCAGCTCCATGGCGCGGGTCTCGAGCTCGGTGTCCTGCTTGCGCCACATCGCGGGGATGAGGCTCTGCCAGAAGCGCTCGCCGCGCTGGCCCGTCGCACCGAGCTTCATGTTCTCGAGCACGGTGAGCAGGCCGAGGGCCTTGGTGAGCTGGAAGGTGCGCACCTGGCCCATACGGGCGACCTTGAAGGCCGGCACGCCCGACAGCGACTTGCCGTCGAAGGTCCAGGAACCCTCGTTGGGCCGGTCGAAGCCGGTCAGCAGGTTGAACAGCGTCGTCTTGCCGGCGCCGTTCGGGCCGATGAGCGCCGTGATGGCGCCGCGGGGGATCTCGAGGTGGTCGACGTCGACGGCCGTGAGGCCGCCGAACGTGCGGCGCACGCCATCGGCCACGATGATCGGGTCGACCTTGGCGACGCCGGGTGCGGCGTCGCCGACGTGCAGGCCGGTCGTCTTGGCGCGGGGCGTCGACGCGGTCGGCGGGGCGGCGTTCGTCTCCGGCGTGTCCGGAGCGGGGATCTCACTTGACAAAGGTCAGCTCCTTCTTGTTGCCGAGGATTCCCTGCGGTCGGAAGATCACCAGCAGCATGAGCGCGACGCCGATGAGGATGTAGCGCAGGGTGCCGGCCTGGATGCCCGTGATGGGCAGGATGCCCGACTGGGCGAGCGCGGGGAGCACGTTGCCGAGGAACGTGAAGACGATCCAGTAGAGCAGCGAACCGAGCAGCGGCCCGAAGACCGTCGCCGCGCCGCCGAGGAGGAGGCCGGTCCAGACGAAGAACGTGAGCGAGGTCACGTAGATGCCCGGGTTGACGGCCGAGGGCAGCGCGTAGACGACACCGCCCGCGGCGATGAGCACGCCGCCGAGGACGAGCGCCTGCATCTTGTAGGAGAAGACGTTCTTGCCGAGCGCGCGCACGGCGTCCTCGTCTTCGCGGATGCCCTTGAGCACGCGGCCCCACGGGGAGTGGATGATGCGCCACACGAAGAAGGTCGCGACCGCGAGCGTGATGAGGCCGATGATGCGCACCCACCAGTCGTTCTCGTTGTAGGTCCACGGTCCGAAGCCGTACGTGCCGTCCGGAATCGGGTTCGACTCCCGGAAGCTGCCGTGATACCCGCTCAAGCCGTCGGCGGAGCCGGTGACCTCGTCGAACGTGGTCGTGAGGAACAGCAGTCGGAGCACCTCGGCGGCCGCGATCGTGACGATCGCGAGGTAGTCGCCGCGCAGGCGCAGTGTCGGGATGCCGAGGATGAGCGCGAAGATCGCGGCGGCGCCGAGACCGATGAGCGCGCCGGCCCACCAGGGGAGGCCGAACGTGAGGATCGAGATCGCGTAGCCGTAGGCGCCGAGGGCCATGAAGCCGGCGACGCCCATGTTGAGCAGGCCGGCGAAGCCGAAGTGCACGGCGAGGCCGAGGGCGGCGAGCGCGTAGGCGATCGTCGTCGGCGCCAGGATCGCGGCGCCGGTGTTGGACAGAATCTGCAGCCAATCCATGATGGGGCCCCTATCCGATTCGCTCGCGTCGGCCCAGGATGCCCTGGGGCCGGAACAGCAGGATGACGATGAGCACGACGAGGGCGCCCGCGTACTTCAGGTCGGCCGGGATCCACAGCGAGGACACCTCGACGAGGATGCCCACGATGAGGGCTCCGACGAGGGCGCCGTAGGCCGTGCCGAGACCGCCGAGGGTGACGGCGGCGAAGATCAGCAGCAGCACCTGCGCGCCCATGTCCCACTTGAGACCCGGGCGGTAGTAGGCGTAGAGGATGCCCGCGAGGCCCGCGAGGGCGGCGGAGACGATCCAGACGATCCGGACGACGTGGTCGACGTCGATGCCCGAAGCCGACGCGAGCGACGGGTTGTCGCTGATCGCGCGGGTCGCCTTGCCGATGCGCGAGTACGTCAACCAGAGCGCGAACGCGACGATGACGATGATGCAGATCGCGATCGTGGCGAGGTCGATCCAGCTCACGCTGACGAGGCCGCCGAAGATCGGGAACTTCTCCGCGGTCGCGTAGGGGAGCTGGGTCGTGCCGCCGCCGATGAAGAACTGGTACGTGTAGCGCAGCGCGAGCGAGAGGCCGATGGAGACGATCATCAGCTGGACGACGCCGACGCCCTTCTTGCGCAGGGGCCGCCACAGGATCAGGTCGAGCACGTATCCGAACACGCCGCTCAGCACGATCGCGATCGGGATGGCGAGCCAGAGGGGCAGCAGGAGCGTCGCGCCGGTGCCCACGAGCGCCGAGGTGATCACGGCGCCGAAGGTCACCATCTCGCCGTGGGCGAAGTTGGAGATGCCCGTCGTGCCGAACACGAGCGAGAGGCCGACGGCCGCGAGGCCGAGCATGAGGCCGAAGCTGATGCCCTGGAAGATGCGCTGGAAGAGCTGCGCGCCGAAGCTCGTGACGTTGCGCTCGCCCTCGCCGATGAAGAAGTTGACGGTCACCCGACCGCCGGCGCCGACTTCGGCCTCCTTCTCGTTGGGGGAGTCGTCCTCGGGGTCGATGACCGCGATGCCCTCGGGGAGGGTCTCCTCGTCGAGCGTGACGGTGTACGTCTCGTTCTTCTCGGGCACGGAGACGCGCCACTGGCCGGCCTCGTCGGTTTCGACCTCCTGCTCACCGCCGGGGCCGTCGATGACGAGGCGGACGCCCTCGAGGGGTTCGCCGTCGAGTTGGACGTTGCCGCTGATGCGGTACGGGTCGCCGTCTGCCGCGGTGGCTGCGGTCGGCAGCGCCAGGGCGAGAAGGAATGCGGCGACGATCGCGCCGATCAATACGGATGCTCGGCCGGCCTTTTTCGGGCGCGGCGGAGCAATGGCGGGGGTTGGGGACCTCACGAAACCTCCAGGTCGGGACAACGCGGACGACGTGTGTCTCGTCGCCCGTGACTGAGAGTGTATGAAGCGTACTGTGTCATGGGCATTTCGTACCCCGGGGTCGGAGGCCGACCGGAATGCAATCGTGACCGGCCATCCGGGCCGCTCACAGGCCGCTCGCAGCCCATGGGGAATGCACTCGGAGCCCGCCCGCTTAACATTGAGAGGCGATTCACGCGCTTCCGCGCGGCGGGACGACTCCACGAGAGGATGACATGGACCAGGCAGACCCCTTCGGACTTGTAGGACTGACGTACGACGACGTGCTGCTGCTTCCCGGTCATACCGACGTCATCCCGAGCGAGGCCGACACCTCCACGCGGCTTACGAAGCGCATCCGCATCGCGGTACCGCTGCTCTCCGCGGCGATGGACACGGTCACCGAGACCCGCATGGCGATCGCCATGGCGCGCCAGGGCGGCATCGGGATCCTGCACCGCAACCTCTCGATCGAGGACCAGGCCGACCAGGTCGACCGCGTGAAGCGCTCCGAATCGGGCATGGTCTCCAACCCGGTCACGACGACGCCGGACGCGAGCGTCGCAGAGGTCGACGCGCTCTGCGCGACCTACCGCGTCTCGGGCCTGCCCGTCATCGACGACGCGGGCATCCTCGTCGGCATCATCACGAACCGCGACATGCGCTTCGTGTCGAACTTCGAGAAGTCGACCACCAAGGTCTCCGAGGTCATGACCAAGATGCCGCTCATCACGGGCCGCGTCGGCATGGACCCGGACGAGGCCGTCGCGATCTTCGCCCAGCACAAGATCGAGAAGCTGCCCCTCGTCGACGAGGCCGGTCGCCTGACGGGCCTCATCACCGTCAAGGACTTCGACAAGGCCGAGGAGTACCCGCTCGCCACCAAGGACGAGCAGGGCCGTCTCCGCGTCGGCGCCGCGATGGGCTTCTTCGGCGACGCGTGGAACCGAGCGGGCGCGCTCCTCGACGCGGGCGTCGACGTCCTCGTCGTCGACACGGCCAACGGCGAGAGCGCGGGCGTGCTCGACATCGTGCGCCGGCTGAAGTCCGACCCGGCCTTCGCCGGCGTCGACGTGATCGGCGGCAACGTCGCGACCCGCGAGGGCGCCCAGGCGCTCGTCGAGGCGGGCGTGGACGCCGTCAAGGTCGGCGTCGGCCCGGGCTCGATCTGCACCACGCGCGTCGTCGCCGGCGTCGGCGTGCCCCAGATCACGGCGGTCTACGAGGCCGCGAAGGCGGCCCGTGCGGCGGGCGTCCCGGTCATCGCGGACGGCGGCCTCCAGTACTCGGGCGACATCGCCAAGGCGCTCGTCGCTGGCGCCGACTCGGTCATGCTCGGTTCGCTGCTCGCCGGCACCGCGGAGAGCCCCGGCGACCTCGTCTTCCAGAACGGCAAGCAGTTCAAGGCGTACCGCGGCATGGGCTCGCTCGGCGCCCTCCAGACGCGCGGCAAGAAGACGTCCTACTCGAAGGACCGCTACTTCCAGGCCGACGTCCCCAACGACGACAAGCTCATCCCCGAGGGCATCGAGGGCCAGGTGGCCTACCGCGGCCCGGTCGGCGCGGTGGCGTACCAGCTCGTCGGCGGCCTGCGCCAGTCGATGTTCTACGTCGGTGCCCGCACGGTCGACGAGCTGAAGTCGAAGGGGCGGTTCGTCCGCATCACGCCCGCCGGCCTCAAGGAATCGCACCCGCACGACGTGCAGTTCGTCGTCGAGGCGCCCAACTACACGCGCTGACGGCTGAGGGTCAGCGCGGCGCGGCGGAGCCGCGACGCGCTTCCCTCAGCAAGGCGGCAGCAGGAGCGCCGGGACGCGCCGGCGTTCCGGCGCGTCTCCGGCAGACTGCCCACGAGACGGCCCCATCCGAAGGACGACCGGCGAAGCCGGTCCGACCACCGGGCGGGGCCGTTCTCCGTGTCCGCCCCCGGTCCGCTATCCTGTTCGGCTGCCCTTCGGGCGGCGCGACCGCGCGGCGTGCGCGGACGCCGACGACGGGAACCGCCATGGGCTACATCGACGTGGGCGGCGTGAGCTTCACGCTGCCGGACGGCCGCATCCTCCTCGACGAGGTGTCCTTCCGCGTGCCGGACGGGCGCACCACCGCGCTCATCGGCGCCAACGGCGCGGGCAAGACGACGTTGCTGCGCATCGTCCGGGGCGAGGTGCGGCCGGACGCGGGGAGCATCCAGATCGACGGCGGTCTCGCCGTCATGGACCAGTACGTCGGCACGGGGATGACCGCCGAGGGCACGTCGCCGACCGTCGCGGGCCTGCTCGTCTCGGTCGCGCCGGCGCGCGTGCGGGCCGCGGCCATCGAGCTCGACGCGGCCGAGAACGCCCTCATCGAACGGGATGCCACCGAGGAGCAGCTCCGCTACGCGAACGCGCTCGCCGAATACGCGGAAGCGGGCGGCTACGACCAGGAGGTCGTCTGGGACCGGTGCACGAGCGCGGCGCTCGGGATGCCGTGGGAGCGGGCGAAGTGGCGGGACCTCTCGACCCTCTCCGGCGGGGAGCAGAAGCGGCTCGCGCTCGAGGCGCTGCTGCGCGGCCCGGAGCAGGTGC
The DNA here is from genome assembly GCF_009789225.1 of Agromyces seonyuensis. Lineage (GTDB taxonomy): Bacteria > Actinomycetota > Actinomycetes > Actinomycetales > Microbacteriaceae > Agromyces > Agromyces seonyuensis. The sequence goes on from NZ_WSTA01000041.1 coordinate 12,236, forward strand.
TCCTGCTCGACGAGCCCGACAACTCGCTCGACGTCCCGGGCAAGCGCTGGCTCGAGGAGCGCCTGCGCGAGACGTCCAAGACGGTGCTGCTCGTCTCCCACGACCGGGAACTGCTCGCGAACGCGGCGGACCGGATCGCGACGCTCGAGGCGTCGCCCGCGGGCAGCACCGCGTGGGTGCACGGCGGCGGGTTCGCGACGTACCACGCGGCCCGCGACGCCCGCTTCGAACGGCTCGACGAGCTGCGCCGACGCTGGGACGAGCGGCGCGCCCAACTCGTCAAGCTCGTGCAGGCGCTCAAGATCAAGGCCGCGAACAACGACGGCATGGCTTCGCGCTATCAGGCCGCGCTGACGCGGCTCGCGAAGTTCGACGAGGTCGGGCCGCCTGAGGAGCGGCCGCCGGCCCAGCAGGTGTCGATGCGGCTGCGGGGCGCCCGCACCGGCAAACGGTCGGTGATCGGGGAGCGGCTGGAGCTCACGGGGCTCATGCGGCCGTTCGACCTGGAGGTCTGGTACGGCGATCGCGTCGCGGTGCTCGGCTCGAACGGGTCGGGCAAGTCCCACTTCCTCCGGCTGCTCGCCGCGGGCGGCACCGATCCGGATCCGCTGCAGGGGCACCGCACGGAGGCGGGCTCCCGCATCGCGCCCGTGCCGCACGCCGGCCGGGCGGTGCTCGGGGCGCGCGTGGTGCCGGGGTGGTTCGCGCAGGGCCAGGGGCAACCGGACCTCCGGGGCCGTTCGCTCCTCGACATCCTGCATCGCGGCGACGCGGAGCGGCCCGGCCTGCCGCGGGAGGCGGCGAGTCGCGCGCTCGACCGCTACGGCCTCGCGCACGCGGCGGAGCAGACGTTCGAGACGCTCTCGGGCGGGCAGCGGGCCCGGGTGCAGATCCTGCTGCTCGAGCTGTCGGGCGCGACGCTCCTGCTGCTCGACGAGCCGACCGACAACCTCGACCTCGTCTCGGCGGAGGCGCTGGAGGAGGCGCTCGCGGCGTTCGACGGCACGGTGCTCGCGGTGACGCACGACCGCTGGTTCGCCCGCGGGTTCGACCGCTTCCTCGTCTTCCGCTCCGACGGGGAGGTCGTGGAGACCGACGGCCCGGTGTGGGACGAGGCACGCGTGGTGCGCGCCCGCTGAGGCGGCGCGGTGCGGGCGCCCCGCGCGGGCCCGCGCCGCACGGGCTTCAGCCGACGGCGACTGCGATGGGGGCGCCCTGCATGGGCGCGCGCCGCGCGCGCTTCAGCCGAGGGCGACCGCGATGAGGGCGCCGAGGTAGACGGCCTGTTCGAGGGTGCGCAGTCCGAGCGGCGTCGGCGGCTTGCCGTCCATGCCGGCGCCGCTGCGCGCGGCGTGCACGTTGGCGGGGAACACCGCGACGAGCAGGAGTGCGAGGCAGATCGCGGCGGCCCGGTGCGTCGCGGGCACGAGCAGTCCGATCGCGCCGAGGGCCTCGAGGATGCCCGTGACGACCACGATCGCCGTCGGGAACGGGAACACGGGCGGCACCATGGCGACGAGTTCGCCGCGGCGACGCCCGAACCTGGCGGACGCGGTGAGCAGGAACATCAGGGCGAGCCCGACGGTCAGGGCGGCCTGCCAGCCCTGCGCGACGGTCAGGCCCGCGAGACCGGCCAGGGCGGTGATCGCCGTGCCGGCGACGAGGGCGATCGGGACCGGCCCGATGAGGCTGCGGACGCCGGCGCGTGCGGGTGTCGGCGTGGAGGCGGGTGCGGACGAGGTCATGGGGTCTCCGATCGGATCTTGTCATTGGCTAGATACCGACAGGATGCGCCGATGCCGCGATCTTGTCAATGGCTAGATTCCGCCCGTACAGTGGAGGCATGGCCTATCACCACGGCAACCTGCGCGCCGAGCTGCTCGACGCCGCGGCGGAGACGATCGCCGCCGGCGGCGTCGAGGGGCTGAGCCTGCGCGACCTCGCGCGCCGGGTCGGCGTCTCCCACGCCGCCCCCGCCCACTGGTTCGGCGACCGCGCCGGGCTGCTCACCGCCGTCGCGGCCGACGGCTTCGCGCGCCTCGCCGACGACCTCGAGGCCGCGGCCGCCCCGGGCGGGGGCCTGCTCGAGGCCGGCATCGCCTACGTGCGCTTCGCGACCGCCGACCGCGGGCGCTTCGACGTCATGTTCCGGCCCGGGCTGCTGCGCGGCGACGACCCCGACCTGCGCGCGGCGCAGGAGCGTGCGGCGGCGGAACTCCGCTCGGCCGCGGCGGGCGTCCCGGGCGACGCGGGCACGGCCGGCCTTGCGGCGTGGTCGCTCGTGCACGGCCTCGCGACGCTCTGGAACTCCGGCGCGGTGCAGGACGACGCCCCCGTCGAGGAGGTCGCGCGGCGCGTGGCATCCGTGCTCGCCCCACCCGGCCCGGCACCCGCCGGGGGAGACCGGTAGGCTGGGACGGTGAGCCAGGAAGTCGAAATCGGCCGGTCCAAGCGCGGTCGCCGCGTCTACGCGTTCGATGACGTCGCGATCGTGCCCTCGCGGCGCACGCGCGACCCCGAAGTGGTGTCGACCGAGTGGTCGATCGACGCCTTCACCTTCGACACCCCGTTCATCGCCGCGCCGATGGACTCGGTCGTCTCGCCCGCCACCGCGATCGCGATCGGCAAGCTCGGCGGCCTCGGCGTGCTCGACCTCGAGGGCCTCTGGACGCGCTACGCCGAGCCCGAGAAGATCTTCGCCGAGATCCGCAGCCTCCCCGCCGAGGCCGCGACGGCGCGCATGCAGCAGCTCTACAGCGAGCCGATCAAGCCCGAGCTCGTCACCGAGCGCCTCGCGGAGATCCGCGCGGCGGGCGTCACGGTCGCGGGTGCGCTCTCCCCGCAGCGCACCGCCGAGCTCTACTCGACCGTGGTCGCCGCCGGCGTCGACCTCTTCGTCATCCGCGGCACCACGGTGTCGGCCGAGCACGTCTCGAAGAGCGTCGAGCCCCTGAATCTCAAGAAATTCATCTACGAGCTCGACGTTCCCGTCATCGTCGGCGGCGCCTCGACCTACACGGCGGCGCTGCACCTCATGCGCACCGGCGCGGCGGGCGTGCTCGTCGGGTTCGGCGGCGGCGCCGCGTCGACCACGCGGTCGACGCTCGGCATCCACGCCCCGATGGCGACCGCGGTCGCCGACGTCGCCGGCGCCCGCCGCGACTACCTCGACGAGTCGGGCGGCCGCTACGTGCACGTCATCGCCGACGGCGGCCTCGGCACCTCCGGCGACATCGTCAAGGCGATCGCGTGCGGCGCCGACGCCGTCATGCTCGGCACGACCCTCGCCCGCGCGAGCGAGGCGCCCGGCGGCGGGTACCACTGGGGTGCCGAGGCGCACCACGCGAAGCTGCCCCGCGGCCGCCGCGTCGAGGTCGGCACCGTCGGCCCGCTCGAGCAGGTCCTCTACGGTCCCGCGGCCGACGCCGACGGCAAGGCCAACCTCGTCGGTGCGCTGCGCAAGGCGATGGCCACGACCGGCTACTCCGACATCAAGGAGTTCCAGCGCGTCGAGGTCGTCGTCGCGCCCTACGGCGGCTGAACTCCCGTCGCACGCATCGCGGCCGCGCCGAGCACGACTCGACGCGGCCGTCGCGTTCTCCCGTGCGGGCCGCGGCGCTCATCCTGAGGGTCGGCACCGAGCGGGCGCGACCCCTCCCATCCGGCCACGGAGATGGCTAGCCTGGGAGGACGGTCCGGATCGCTCGTGACCCGGACCGCATTGGGGGATGCGATGGCGACGAAGCTGAAGTCCGTGAGCCGCTCGACGAAGCTCGGGCCCGAAGAACGCTCGGAGGCGATCGAGCGGCTGAAGTCCAAGGAACTCGACGTGCTCGTGATCGGCGGAGGGATCGTCGGCACCGGCTCGGCGCTCGACGCGGTGACGCGCGGCCTCTCGACCGGTCTGCTCGAAGCGCGCGACTGGGCATCGGGCACCTCGAGCCGCTCGTCGAAGCTCGTCCACGGCGGCATCCGCTACCTCGAGCAGCTCGACTTCCGGCTGGTGCGCGAGGCGCTCATCGAACGCGGGCTGCTGCTGCAGCGCATCGCGCCGCACCTGGTGAAACCCGTGCGCTTCCTCTACCCGCTCAAGAACCGCGTCTGGGAACGCGGCTACATCGGCGCGGGCATGCTGCTCTACGACATCTTCAGCTACACGGGCGGGCGCCCGCCGGGGGTGCCGCATCACCGGCACCTCACCAAGACCCAGGTCATGCGGGCGATCCCGTCGCTCTCGAACGACGCCCTCGTCGGCGGGCTGACGTATTACGACGCGCAGGTCGACGATGCCCGCTACGTCGCCTCGCTCGCGCGCACGGCATCCTCCTACGGCGCGCACGTCGCGTCGCGGGTGAAGGTCGAGGGCTTCATCAAGGTCGGCGAGCGCGTCGTCGGCGTGCAGGCGCACGATCTGCAGACCGACGAGCACTTCGAGGTGCGGGCCAAGCAGGTCGTCAACGCCACCGGCGTGTGGACGGACGACACGCAGCGCATGGTCGGCGAACGCGGCACGTTCAAGGTGCGGGCGTCCAAGGGCATCCACCTCGTGGTGCCGCGCGATCGCATCCAGTCGAACATGGGCATGATCTTCCGCACCGAGAAGAGCGTGCTGTTCATCATCCCGTGGGGCCGGCACTGGCTCATCGGCACGACCGACACCGACTGGCATCTCGACAAGGCCCATCCTGCGGCGACTGCGGCCGACATCGACTACCTGCTCGAGCACGTCAACGCGCTGATGAGCATCCCGCTCACCCGTGAAGACGTCGAGGGCGTGTACGCGGGGCTCCGGCCGCTGCTGGCGGGCGAGAGCGACCAGACGTCGAAGCTCTCGCGCGAGCACATCGTCGCGCACACCGTGCCGGGGCTGGTCGTCGTCGCGGGCGGCAAGTGGACGACCTACCGCATCATGGCCAAGGACGCCATCGACGCCGCCGCGGCCGCGCTCGACGGGCGCGTCCCCGCATCGACCACGCAGGACATCGCGCTGCTGGGCGCCGAGGGCTACCAGGCCGCGTGGAACAAGCGCAGCAAGATCGCGCGGGCGTTCGGGGTGCACAAGGTGCGCATCGAGCACCTGCTCAACCGGTACGGCACGCTCACCGACGAACTGCTCGACCTCATCCGCGAGGACCCGTCGCTCGGCGAGCCGCTGCCCGGCGCCGACGACTACCTCGGCGCCGAGGTCGTCTACGCCGCTACCCACGAGGGGGCCCTGCACCTCGACGACGTGCTCGCCCGGCGCACCCGCATCTCGATCGAGGCGTGGGATCGCGGCGTCTCGGCGGCGCCCGTCGCGGCGAAGCTCATGGCCGGCCCGCTCGGCTGGGACGCCGCCCGCGAGCAGCTCGAGGTGGAGCGCTACCTGCAGCGCGTGGAGGCCGAGATCGCCTCGCAGCAGCAGCCCGACGACGAATCGGCCGACCGGGTGCGACTGGAGGCGCCCGACATCGTCGCCGTCGACTGAGCCCGACGGGACCCGAGCGCGACGGGGCGTCGGGCCGGGTCCCGTCCCCAGCGCCTGCGCAGGCGCGGCTCGTTAGGCTGTGCGGCGTGCTCCGCATGATGCTGCGCCCCCGCTGGGTGCTCGCGCTCCTGCTCGCCCTCGGCGTGGCGGCGGCGTTCGCCGCACTCGGGCAGTGGCAGGTCGAGCGCGCCGTCGAGGAGGCGACCGTCGTCGAGCGCGACACCGAGACCGTCAAGGACCTGGCCGTCGTGGCCGAGACGGACGTGCCGACCCGCCAGACCTCGACCGGGCAGCTGGTGCGCGCCGAAGGCACCTGGGTGCCCGGTGACGGCGTGCTCGTGCAGAACCGCTTGAACGGCGGCGTCGCCGGCTGGTGGGCGGTCGCCCATTTCGAGGTCGCGGGCGACGCGGAACCCGGCGGGATGCCCGTCGCGCTCGGCTGGGCGCCGACCGAGGCGGAGGCCGCCGATGCGCTCGCCGCGTTCGACGAGTCCGCGGCGCTCGACGGGACGACCATCGAGGGCCGCTTCCTGCCGAGCGAGGCCCCCGAGATGGCGGATGCGCAGGCGGGCATCCGCACGACCGTCGCGATCGCGGACCTCGTCAACGTCTGGGCCGATTACGACGGCAGAGCCGCGTACTTCGCCTACGTGACCCTCGGCGAGGCCCCGGCCGGACTGACGACGATCGACTCGCCCGCCCCGGAGGAGACGGCCACGCTCAACTGGCTCAACGTCTTCTACGCCGTCGAGTGGGTCGCCTTCGCGGGCTTCGCGATCTTCCTCTGGTTCCGGCTCGTGAAGGACGCCGTCGAGCGCGAGGAGCAGGAGGCCGCTGAGGCCGCGCTCGCCTCGGCGCCGGTCGGCAACGGCCCCGGCGCCGCCCCGGAGGATCGCGGGCCCGAGGCATCCTGAGCCCCCGCTGAGCCCCGCAACGCAGCGCGTAGACTGGAGGCCATGCCCCTCGAACCCAAAGCCGCCGATCTGTCGAAAATCCCGGGGCGGGTGAAGTTCTACCAGGTCGCCTCGATCATCACCGGCACCATGCTGCTGCTGCTGGTCGCCGAGATGGTGCTGAAGTACGGCTTCCACCTCGAGCTCTACGGCTTCAGCGAGCAGGGCTTCCTGTACTTCGCGCCGACCGTCGAGACGGCCGCGGGCTGGGTGTCGACCGGCGTCGGCGCGAACCTGTCGACGGGCATCCTCATCGCGCACGGCTGGTTCTACGTCGTGTACCTCTTCGCCTGCTTCAACCTCTGGAGCATCATGCGCTGGACGTTCCCGCGCTTCCTCCTGCTGGCCTGCGGCGGCATCATCCCCTTCCTGTCCTTCTTCCTCGAGGCCCGCGTCGCCCGCGACGTGCGCGCGTACGTCGCCGGTCGCGAGGCCCGGAACTCCCAGAACTCGGAGGTGACCGCGTGAGCGCGGCCGACAACCCCAACGGCACCGAGGCCCGTCCGGTCCTCGTCGTCGACTTCGGCGCCCAGTACGCGCAGCTCATCGCGCGGCGCGTGCGCGAGGCATCCGTCTACAGCGAGATCGTGCCGCACACGATCACCGCGGCAGAGGTCGCCGCGAAGAACCCGGTGGGCATCGTGCTCTCCGGCGGCCCGTCGTCGGTCTACGAGGAGGGCGCGCCCGCGCTCGACCCGGGCATCCTCGAGCTCGGCGTGCCGACGCTCGGCATCTGCTACGGCTTCCAGGTCATGGCCCGGCAGCTCGGCGGCGAGGTCGCGCAGACCGGCCGCCGCGAATACGGCTCGACGGCCGCCCAGGTGACGACTGAGCCTGCTGGACCCGGCTCCGGCAACGCCCTCCTCGCCGGCCAGCCCGCCGACCAGACCGTGTGGATGAGCCACGGCGACTCGGTCTCCCGCGCCCCCGAGGGCTTCGAGGTGCTCGCCTCCACGGCCGACACCCCCGTCGCGGCCTTCGCGAACGACGAGAAGAAGTTCTACGGCGTGCAGTGGCACCCCGAGGTGAAGCACTCGCCGTACGGGCAGGCCGTCATCGAGAACTTCCTGCACCGCGCCGCCGGCATCCCCGCCGACTGGAACGCGGGCAACGTCATCGCCGAGCAGGTCGAACGCATCCGCGCCCAGGTCGGCACCGGCCGCGTGCTCTCGGCGCTCTCCGGCGGCGTCGACTCGGCCGTCTCCACGGCCCTCGTCCACGAGGCCGTCGGCGACCAGCTCGTGGCGGTCTTCGTCGACCACGGCCTCCTCCGCAAGGGCGAGCGCGAGCAGGTCGAGCAGGACTACGTCGCCACGACCGGCGTGCGCCTCATCACCGTCGACGCGCGCGAGACGTTCCTGAACGCGCTCGCCGGCGTCAGCGACCCCGAGCAGAAGCGCAAGATCATCGGCCGCGAGTTCATCCGCGCGTTCGAGAAGGTCCAGGCCGAGCTCGTCGCCGAGGCGGCCGCCGAGGGCGAGCCCATGCGCTTCCTCGTGCAGGGCACGCTCTACCCCGACGTCGTCGAGTCGGGCGGCGGCACGGGCACCGCGAACATCAAGAGCCACCACAACGTCGGCGGCCTCCCCGAGGACCTCGAGTTCGAGCTCATCGAGCCGCTGCGCACCCTCTTCAAGGACGAGGTGCGCGCCATCGGCCGCGAGCTCGGCCTGCCCGAGGCGATCGTCGGCCGGCAGCCCTTTCCGGGGCCCGGCCTCGGCATCCGCATCGTGGGCGAGGTCACCGCTGACCGTCTCGAGATTCTGCGTGAGGCCGACGCCATCGCCCGTGCCGAGCTGACCGCGGCCGGCCTCGACGGCCAGATCTGGCAGTGCCCGGTCGTGCTGCTCGCCGACGTGCGCTCGGTGGGCGTCCAGGGCGACGGCCGCACCTACGGGCACCCGATCGTGCTGCGTCCCGTGTCCTCCGAGGACGCGATGACCGCCGACTGGACCCGCCTGCCCTACGAGGTGCTCGCGAAGATCTCGAACCGCATCACGAACGAGGTGCGCGAGGTCAACCGCGTCGTGCTCGACGTCACGTCGAAGCCGCCGGGGACCATCGAGTGGGAGTGACCTCCTGCCGCTGACGAGGGCCGGATGCCGTGGGGCGTCCGGCCCTTCGTCGTCCCGGGGCGAACCCGCTCAGAGCGCGGCGAGCTTGCCGGCGAGCACCGCGCGCTCGGCGTCGTTGCCGGCCAGGCGCACGGCGGCCTCGAACTCGGCGCGGGCCTCCTCGGTGCGACCGAGCCGAGCGAGCAGCTCGCCGCGGGCGCTCGGGACCACGTGCGAGCCGCGCAGGGCGCCGGTCGCGGCGACCGCGTCCACGATCCGCAGGCCGCTTGCGGGCCCCTCGGCCATGGAGACCGCGACGGCGCGGTTGAGCTCGACGACGGGCGATGGGGCGATCCGCCCGAGCGCTTCGTAGAGCAGCACGATGCGCGGCCAGTCGGTCGCCTCCACCGATGGCGCGAGCGCGTGCTGCTCCGCGATCGCGGCCTGCAAGGCGTAGGGGCCGCGGCCGCGGCGGAGCGCGTCCGAACGCGCGAGCGCAGTGCGGCCACGGGCGATGAGCAGCCGGTCCCAGCGGGTGCGGTCCTGGTCGGCGAGCAGCACGGCCGAGCCGTCCGGGGCCGTGCGGGCCGGGAAGCGGGCGGCGGTGAACTCGAGCAGCGCGGCGAGCCCGTGCGCCTCCGGCTCCTGGGGCACGAGCTCGGCGAGCACACGGGAGAGGCGCACGGCCTCGAGGGCGAGGTCGGCGCGCATGCCGCGCTCGCCCGTCGCGGGCGAGTGGCCCTCGGTGAAGATCAGGTAGAGCACCTGCAGCACGGCGGCGAGCCGCGCCGGGTACTCGTCGCGCGGCGGCGTCTCGAAGGGGACGTGCGCGGCTGCGAGCGTCGCCTTGGCGCGCACGATGCGCTGCTGCACGGTCGCGACGGGCACGAAGAACGAGCGGGCGATCTCGGGGGTCGTGAGGCCGCCGACGACCCGCAGCGTCAGGGCGATGGATGCTTCGCGCGAGAGCACCGGGTGGCACGACACGAACACGAGCCGCAGCACGTCGTCGTCGATCGAGTCGGGGTCCCACGGCAGGGCGTCGGGGTCGGTGGCCTCGTCGAGTTCGCGGGCGAGCAGCGCGACGTGGGCGTCGAACTTCTCCCGTCGTCGCCAGCCGTCGATCGCCCGCCGCTTCGCGGTCGTCGTCAGCCAAGCACCCGGGTTCCGCGGCACGCCCGTCTGCGGCCACGCGGCGAGCGCCTCGGCGAGGGCCTCCTGCGCGAGGTCCTCGGCGAGGGCGAAGTCGCCCGTGTACCGGGTGAGCGTCGCGACGATGCGCGCGGCCTCGATGCGCCACACCGCCTCGACGGCCCGGCGGGCGGCCGCAGGATCCGCGACGCGCCCGCCCGAGTCATCCGTCATGATCGGCGCTGACTCACTTGCCGGCCTGCTCGATCCACTGGGCTTCCTTCTGGATCCACTCGTTGTCGGCGGGGAAGTCCTCGATGCCGTTGACGCGGCGCACCTCGATCTTGTTGCCGACGCCGAGCGGGGCGCGCTTGGCCCACTCGACCGCCTCCTCGATGGTCGGCGTCTCGACCGTCCAGTACCCGTTGAAGAGCTCCTTGAGCTCGCCGTAGGGGCCGTCGGTGACGACGGGCACCTCGCCGCCGAACTCGACGACGACGCCCTCGGCCGCGTCGGCGAGGCCCTCGCCGGCGACGAGCACGCCGGCCTCGATCATCGATTCGTTGTAGCGTCCCATCGCCTCGATGACCTCCTCGAAGGGCTTGGCCTCGAAGGCCGCCAGGGCCGCTTCGTTCCCGCGCATGATCAGCATGTACTTCGACATCGTCGTTCTCCTCGGTTCGGGGGATCGGTCTCTTCCGACCCTCTCACTGCATGCGTCGAACGGGCGAGGCCCGGATCGACACGACACCGGAACTTTCTCCGAAATCTGTTCGGGGTCGCCGGGAAACGACGACGGCCGCCCCGCCGGAGCGGGACGGCCGTGGAACGAGCCTGGGCCGGGCGATGCAGCCTAGTCGCGCGCGATCGCGATCATGCGCAGGATCTCGAGGTACAGCCAGATGACGGTGACCATGATGCCGAAGACGCCGGTCCACTCGTACTTGCGGTCGGCGCGGTTGCGCACGCCCTGCTGGATGAAGTCGAAGTCGAGCACGAGCGAGTAGGCGCCGAGGATGACGACGAAGACGCCGAGGATGAGGCCGAAGGGGATGCCGGTGCCGAGGAAGTCGGCGCCGCGGAGGCCCCACGGGTCGTCGTTCACGCCGAAGACCATGAGCCCGAAGTTGATGAGCGAGAAGACCCCGTAGCCGATCATGGCGATCAGGAAGATCTTCGTGGCCCGCTTCGAGGCGCGGATCTTGCCCGAGGCGAAGAGCGCGAGCGTGACGCCGACGACGACGAGGGTGGCGAGCACGGCCTGACCGACGATGCCATTCCACTGCTGCTCGTAGATCGCGGAAATCGCGCCGACGACGTAGCCCTGGCAGGCCGTGTAGGCGAGGATGAGCGCCTTCGAGGGCTCCTTCTTGAAGGAGTTGACGAGGGCGAGCACGAAGCCGGCGATGCCCGCGACGATGACGACCGGCCAGATCGGCACGAGGAAGCCGGCGGCCGCGAGGACGAGGAGCAGACCGAACGCCAGCACCGACTTGCCGATGGTCGTCTCGATCGTCATGACCTCTCGCGTGCCCTGGGGCGCCGCGCTCGGCTGGTCGTAGAGGGCCTGCAGATCGGCTGCGCTCGGCGTGGGCTTCTGCTTGGTGAAGGCGTCGTTGCGGCTGAATGCCGGGTTGTCGAGGGCCATCGGGTCCTTCGCTTTCGAGGGTGGTCGGCTGTTCTTCGCAAACCTACCGGGGTTTCGGTCACGGATGCCTGGGAATCCGCGGATCCTCGCGGAATTCCGCTCACGGCGCACCACGGCTGCGGCCGTGCTCGTCGCTAGGCTCGGTGCATGCCGCACGCCGCACGTCCGCTCGTCATCGGCCATCGCGGCGCGCCCGGCTATCGCCCCGAGCACACGCGCTCCTCCTACGAGCTCGCTTTCGCGCTCGGTGCCGACGCCGTCGAGCCCGACCTCGTCGCCACGCGCGACGGCGTGCTCGTGCTGCGGCACGAGAACGAGATCTCGGGCACGACCGACATCCGCGAGCATCCGGAGTTCTCGGACCGGCACCGCACGCAGGTGATCGACGGCGAGCCGCTGAGCGGCTGGTTCACGGAGGACTTCACGTGGGCCGAGCTCTCGACCCTGCGCGCGCGCGAGCGGGTGCCCGAGCTCCGGCGCTCGTCGGCGACGTTCGACGGGCGTTTCCCGCTGCTGCGGCTCGCGGACCTCATCGAGATCGTCGAGCGCGCGAGCGACGATCAGGCGCGGCTGCTCGGGCTCGTCGCGGAGTTCAAGCACGCGAGCCATTTCGCCTCGATCGGGCTCCCGCTCGACGAGCTCTTCGCCGCCGAGCTCTCGGCGGCCGGCTGGGGCCGCGGCGGCGACCGCCTCGTCATGGAGGCGTTCGAGCTCGACGTGCTCGACGGGCTGCGCGATCGCGGCATCCACGGGGAGCGCGTCTTCCTCGTCGAGGCGAGCGGGGCGCCGGCCGACCAGGTCGCGAAGCTCGGTGCCACGGCGGCGACGTACGACTCCTACGCGAGCGAGGCGGGCTTGCTCGGGCTCGCCGGCCGGGTCGACGGCGTGAGCGTCGACAAGGGCCGCATCCTCGGTCGCCGGCCGAAGGCGGATGCCCCGGGGCCGGTGCCGCTCACCGGCGCGACGTTCGTCGACGCCGCCCACTCGGCTGCGCTGTCGGTCTACACCTGGACGCTGCGCCCGGAGAACCGGTTCCTGGCGGCACGGCGCCGCGACGGTCGCGTGCCGGGGCGCTGGGGCGACTGGCTCGGCGAGTACCGGCAGATCATGTCGACGGGGCTCGACGGCGTGTTCGCCGATCACCCCGACCTCGCGGTCGAGGCGCGGCGCTCGCTCGAGGACGAGCCGGCGGACGACTAGCCGGCGATCTCGCCGCCGCGGACCGGCCGCGGCGCTTCCGTGGCGCGCGGCTCCGGCGGTGCCGCCTCCAAAGCCGCGAGGAGCCGAGCGACGGCTTCGCGGAGCTCGCCGCGGTGCGGCTCGGCGAGATCGGTGCGGTAGGGGACCCCGGCCGGCACGTAGAGCATCCCGTACATCGCCTCGCGCCAGTCCGAGCCGCCGACGGGCCAGCGGGTGCGATCGGCGCCCTCGGGCGTCGCCCCCTGGCCCCAGTGGCCGAACCATCCGCGGAAGTCCTCGAAGCCGAGGTCCATCACGACGTCGGCCTCGACGTGCTGCGGCGACCACGACGAGGCGGCGAGCACCATCTCGGCCACCGTCTCCTCGGCGAGCTCGCGCGGCGCCGCGAGCACGCGGGTGCGCAGCAGCCGCTCGATGCGGTCAACGCGGAACGTGCGCCAGTCCTCGCGGTCGAGGTCCCAGCACACGAGGTACCAGTTGCGCTCCGCAGGCGCGAGGCTGTGCGGCTCGACCCGGCGCGATGACGCCTCGCCCGTGACCGAGGTGTAGTCGAAGCGCAGTCGTTCGTGGTCGCGGCACGCCAGCGCGAGGTCGCCGAGCAGTTCGGGGGAGACGCGCGCACCGCCGCCCGGGCCCGACGGCACGACCTCGGCGAGCGCGGCGACCCGCCGTCGGAGCGCCGGCGGCAGCACCTGCTCGAGCTTCGCGAGGGCGGAGAGCGTCGTCTGGGGGCCGTCGACGAGGCGCTGCGAGGCGGCGATGCGCAGGCCGATGGCGATCGCGACGGCTTCGTCGTCGGAGAGCAGCAGGGGCGGCAGCGCGTTGCCGGCCTCGAGCCGGTACCCGCCGGCGACGCCGGGCTCCGACTCGATGCGGTAGCCGAGCTCGCGCAGCCGGTCGATGTCCCGGCGCACGGTGCGCGACGTGATGCCGAGCCGCTCGCCGAGTTCCGTGCTCGTCCAGTGGCGGTGGGTCTGCAGCAGGCTCAGGAGGCGCAGCGCGCGTGCGGTGGTGTCGGACATGCGTCCATGCTCCCTCCGAACCAGGACCGATCCTGTCCGCATTCCTTCCTACCGTGTCGGCATGACGAACCCACCCATCATCGAGACGCACGGTCTCACCAAGCGCTTCACGGTGAAGCGCCAGGAGGTCGCCGCGGTCACCGACCTGTCGATCTCGGTGCAGCCCGGCGAACTCGTCGCCTTCCTCGGCCCGAACGGCGCCGGCAAGTCGACGAGCCTCCGCATGCTCACCACCCTCATCCCCCCGACCGCCGGCGACGCGCGCGTCGTCGGACACGACATCCGCACCGAGGCGGCGGAGGTGCGCGCGCGCATCGGCTACGTCGGCCAGCTCACGAGCGGCAGCTTCGCGCAGCGCGTCGGCGACGAGCTGCTGAGCCAGGGCGCCTTCTACGGGATGCGTCGCGCCGACGCCGTCCGTCGCGCCGACGAGCTCGTCGAGAGCCTCGGCCTCACGGCCATCCGCTCCCGCAGCGTGCAGCAGCTGAGCGGCGGTCAGAAACGACGGCTCGACATCGCCCTCGGGCTCATGCACGCCCCGCCGCTGCTCTTCCTCGACGAGCCCTCCACCGGGCTCGACCCGCAGAGCCGAGCGAACCTGTGGGAGCACATCCTGCGGCTCCGCGAGGAGCACGGCACGACGGTCTTCGTCACGACCCACTACCTCGAGGAGGCCGATCGCTACGCCGAGCGGGTGCTCGTGATGGATCAGGGCCGCGTCATCGCCGACGACACCGCCCCGGCACTGAAGTCGACGCTCGCGGGCGACGTGCTGACCTTCGGGTTCGGCTCGGCCGACGAGGCATCCGCGGCGCTCGCCGTGCTCGCCCGCGTCACCGGCCGCGAGGCGACGCTCGACGAGTCGGGCCGGGCGACGACGACCGTCCCAGACGGCGACGCGCTGCTGCCCGTCGTCATCCGGGCATTGGATGACGCGGGCCTCGCGGTCCGCACGGCGACCGGCGTCCCGCCGACCCTCGACGACGTCTTCCTCGCGCTCACCGGCCGCTCGCTCCGCGAAGCGGACCGCACCGCCGACGCCGGCACCGGCGACGACGCCGAGCACACCGAACCGGCCGCCGAGGCGGCCACGAACCTGCAGGAGGCCTCCCGATGACCGCCACCGAACCGCGGACGAACGCGCCCGTCCGCGCGAACGTGCTCCGCGACACGCGCAACGTCTTCGTCCGCGAGCTCCGACCGGTCGTGCGCGACCCGTTCACCCTCATCTTCAGCCTCGTGCAGCCGCTCGTGTTCCTCGGGCTGTTCGCGCCACTGCTCATCGGCGAGTCCGGAGCGCCCGTCGGCGAGACCCTGCAGTGGTTCGTGCCGGGCGTGCTCGTCATGATCGTGCTCTTCGGCACCGGGGCGACGGGCTCGAACCTCCAGTACGAGATGATGACCGGTTCCCACGAGCGCACCCTGGTGGCGCCGCTCGCGCGATCGTCGCTGCTCGTCGGCCGCGCGCTCAAGGAGATCGCGCCGATCGTCGTGCAGGCGATCCTCATCGTGCTCATCGCCTGGCCGTTCGGGTTCCGCATCGACCCCCTCGGCCTCGCCGTCGGGCTCGCGCTCCTCGCCGTCTTCGGCGTGGGGCTCGGCTCGCTCAGCTACTCGCTCGCGCTCGCCACGAAGGATCGCGAGTGGTTGTTCTGGGGCGTGCAGCAGACGCTGATCTTCCCGCTGCTCATCCTCTCGGGGATGCTGCTGCCGCTCGAGAGCGCCCCCGGCTGGATGCGGGCGGTCGCGACCGTGAACCCCGTCAACTGGGTGGTGCAGGGCGAACGCGCACTGCTCGGCGGCGACTTCGCCTCGACGGCGGTGCTGTGGGGCTGGGTGTCCGCGCTCGCGGTCGCCGCCGTCGGCCTCTGGCTCGGCATCCGGGCGATGCGGCGCAGCAGCTGATGCGGTCGGTCGGCCGGGGCGCTCCGCGCCCCGGCCGACCGGCGCCCGTCGTGCTCCGGTCAGCGGCTGATCGCGAGCAGTTCCCGCGCCGGCGTCTCGAGCCGGAACGGCCCCACGCCCGCGGCCTCCGCATCGAACACCGCCCGGTCGCCGTGCACCCGGCGGGACCGGCCGAGCGAGTCGACGAGCACCGCGCCGTCGGCGTCGAGCGCCACCAGGTCGCTTCCGACCCGGACGAGCACGGCCTCGCCGGCGCCGGGGTACCGCGAGATCGCCGTGCGTCCGGCCGCGAGCGCCTCGAGGATCGCCTCGGGGGAGCGGTCGGCCGCGGCGACCCAGGTCGTCGGGGTGCCCGGCGGGTAGCCGTGGCCGGCATGGTGGAAGTCGCTGCCGCCGATGAGCGTCACGTCGGGCCGCCAGCGCGGCAGCAGGGCCCAGGGGCCCGTCGCCGTCAGCTCGCGGAACCACGTGATGTGCCAGAACTCCAGTGCGGGCGGCAGCTGCTCGAGCGGGTGCAGCCACGCCCACTCGCCGTCGAGCGGGTGATTGATCGAGAGCACGCCGCCGCGCTCGGCGACCTCCTCGACCCAGCGCGACGGCGGCTCGCGGAAGTCGATCCAGCCGATGTCGCCGAACGCGTTCGCGTGCCCGCGGTGGGTCGTGACCTCCTGGCCCGGCAGCAGCGCGAGGTCGTACGCGCTCGCCACGGCCGGCAGGTGCGGATGGTGGGAGACCGTGTTGTGGTCGGTTACGGCGAGGAAGTCGAGCCCGCGCGCGGCCGCGGCCGCCGAGAGCTGGGCGATGGAGAGCTCCCCGTCGGAGTGCAGGGTGTGCGCGTGGAAGTCGCCCGCGAACCAGGTCAGCCCGTCGGGCGCCGGGAGGCTGCGGGCGCTGCCGCGCGGTGCGTCGGGGCGCGGGGGCGCCGGCGGGTCCGCCTCCACCGCGGCCGATGCCGGCGCCTCGATCGTGACGACGACGTCGATGGGCTCGGCCGGCACTTTGTAGAGGCCGAGCACCACGGCCCACTCGCCGGCGGGCAACGGTCCGGCCTCGTACCCGGGCGTCGCCGCGTCGGGCGTGATCGCGAATCGCATGCGCGCGCCGCCCGACCAGCCGCGCCAGCGCTCGGGATCCCGCACGCCGAGATCGATCTCGGCCGCCGACCGGTCGAACTCGAGCGTCACCTCGACCGACCGGCCCCCGGGATGCGCGAACGGCAGCTCCAGGTACCGCGATTCGAGCTGGACGTCGATCCCGATCTGCAGCCGGTGCGTCGTCGCCATGCTCACCACCCTTCCACGAGTTCGAAGCCCTCGGCGTCGAGCGCCGACCGGAATGCGGGGTCGCGGAGCAACCGCAGTTCCCACGCGCGCACGACGCCCGCATCACCGACGAGCGCGCCGTCGGGGGCCGGATGCAGGAAGAGCTCGCTCGTGCCCTCGGGGAGCCCGGCGAGCATCCGCGCGACGTCGGCGAAGAGGGCGCCGTAGCCGCCGAGGTCGCGGGCGCCGCGCCGGTTCGTGAGCATCGCCGCCGGGATCGGCACCCCGGCCGCGTCCGCGGCCTCGACCGCCCGTCGGTGGGCGTCGGCGAGCTCGGCCGGCAGCGCGCCGGGGGCGACGCCGAGGTACGGCTCGAGCCGTCGCGGCAGCCGGAAGCCGAGCCCCTCCCGCGCGCAGAGCGCGAGCGCCTCCGGGAGGAACGAACGGCCGGCGAGCCCGTACAGGGTGCCGGCGTGCGAGTCCATCGCGGTGGGCCGCGCCCCGAGCGAGCGCAGCCGTTCGAGCTGGGCGGCGAGCTCGGCCGCGACGTCGCCGGGCGCGGCCCGCTCGGCGAACGTCGTCGCTTCGGCCGGCAGCGCGCCGACGGCATCCACGAGCGAGGGCGCCTGCGTCACCGGGCGCCAGGGCGCGAGCCCTCGCTCGCCGGTGAGCGTCGCGTGCAGCCGCGGCTCGACGTCGATCGCCCGCAACGTCGCGACGTCGTCGGCAGTCAGCGCCTCGCCGACGACGATCGCCGTCGTCGCCGTGATGCACCCGTCGGCGGCGAGCGCGAGGATCGCCGGGATGCCGGCGCGCTCCCGACCGAGGTCGTCGGCGGTGACCACCAGCCGGCGGGTCAAGCGCTGACTCCGTCCATCGCGCCGGGCGCCGTCGCCCGACGCGTCATCCGTCGACCTCGTCGGCTGCCCGGGCGAGCACGTCCTGCGTGCTCGCCGCGGCATCCTCGTTCTGCTCGGCGACCCCGTCGGGCACGCGGATGAACCGGGCGAGCACGGCGCCGATCACGCAGAGCGCGAACGGGTAGACGCAGAGGAAGAAGCGGAAGGCGAGGTCGGGCTGCGCGCCCGGGGCATCCCCGGATTCGTACCCGAAGAACCACGCGAGGGAGGCGAGCGCGAGCCCGCTCACTATCGCGTTCAGCCGCCCGAAGAACCCGAACGCCGAGAGGAAGAGCCCCTCGCGGTGCTCGCCGTGACGCTCCGCGTCGTCGTCGAGGACGCGCGCGACGATCAGGTCGTTCGTCGCGAGCATGCCCGAGTAGCCGACGCCGACGAGGATGCCCGCGAGGATCGCGGTCACGAGGCCGTTCGCGAAGAACAGCGGGATGAAGCTGACGGCGAGCACGACGAACGCGAGCCGCCACGTGAGCGCGGCGCCCAGGCGTCGCACGACGCGGGTCCATGCGACGAGGCCGAGCACCGAGATCAGGATGACGGCCGCCTGGAGGAAGAGGGCGTCGGAGACGGGCAGTCCGAGCGAGTAGCGCACGTCGAGCTGGAGTCCCGCGAGCACGAGCCCCATCGCCGACGTGTAGCAGGCGCCCGCGATGCCGATGGACCAGAAGCGCGGGTTGCGCACGATCTGGCCGACGGTCGTGAAGAACCGCGGGCGGGCGGTCTCGGCGTAGTGCGGGTTCTCCTTGGCGCTGAACGCCATGAAGAGGATGGCGACGACCGCGATCGCGCCGTAGAGGATCGCCGTGATCGTGAAGCCGGTCGTCGTCTCCTCCGTGCCGAACACCTTCGTCGTCAGCAGGGGCGTCACCGCGAGCGAGAGCACCATCGCGAGCAGCTGGAAGCCCTGCCGCAGCGAGTTGGCGGCCGCGCGGGCGCGCTCGCGGCGGAAGAGCTCCGGCAGCAGGGCGCCGTAGTTCGCGTTCAGCATCGAGTCGAACGCCTCGCAGAGGATCGCGAAGACGGCGAACCAGATGACGAGGCCGATGCCGTCGAGCGAGGTCGGCGCCGAGAAGAAGCCGATCATGGATGCCGCGAGCAGCGGCGCCCCGACGACCAGCCACGGTCGTCGGCGTCCCCAGCGGGTGCGCGTGCGGTCCGACAAATAACCGAGCACGGGGTTGTCGATCGCGTCGACGATCGCGTAGACGACCATGACGGCGCCGTAGACGCGCACGTCGAGCCCGAGGATGTCGACGTAGAACAGGATCATCGAGCCCTTGATCATGTTGATCGGGATCGAGGTGCCGAACATGCCGACGGCGTAGCGCCAGGGGCGGGTCCCGGCGAGGGTGGGCGGCCCGGGCGGCTCGAGTGCGGGCGCGGCGGGCGGCGCGGCGTGCGCATCCGCGGGAACGGATCGGGCGGCGACCTTCGGGTCGGTCATGGCGACTCCAGGGGGATTCGACGGCGTTGTCGGGCACGCCTCGCGGCGACGATGCCGTGCGCGTGCGAATCGCAGGTTACCCCCGGGTGAATGCGAACGGCGGGCCGGGGGAGGGGTGGGGATTCCCGTGGAGGGCGAGGGCCGCCGCGGTGGGCCGCGATGTGGAGGACCGAACGGGCCGGCAGTGGAGAAACGCGCACCGGGGCGCCGACGGCTCAATAGGGTGAGCCTCACACCGTCCTGGAGGAAGCATGACCGACCCCGCCCCGCCCCGAACGTCCATCCGCACCGCCGCGCTCTGGCTCGCGATCGGGATGCTCGTCCTCGCCGCCCTGCTCGGCGCGTTCTTCATCATCATCGGCGACCAGTCCGCGGTCGCGAGCCGCGCCTGGCTCACGCTCCTGCTCGTCGGGCTCTTCGCGGGGGCGGTCCTCCTCGATGCGAGCATCGGCGACGGCCCGAACCGCTGGTACCTGCCCGCGTCGATCGTCGTCAACGTCGTGCTCGTCGCCGTCGGCCTGCTGAAGCTCTGGAACGGGTGGGGGCAGCCCGCCGACACGACCGATCCGACCGTCTGGTTCGAACAGATGGCGCGATTCTTCGCCGTCGTCGCCCTGCTGCGCGTCTCCCTCTTCATCACGCAGATCTGGGGCCTCTACTTCATCGCCCGCGCCAAGCGCACCGTCACGCGCGTCAGCGGCATCGTCACCATCGTGCTCGTGTGGATCACGGCGCTGATCCTCGCCCTTCCGGCAGCACTGCCGGAGCTCGAGTGGCCGGACTGGTGGTGGCGCACGGCCGGCGCCGCCTCGCTCGTCGCCGTCGTCACCCTCGTGATCCCGCTCATCGTGCGGGCGTTCGACCCCAAGCCCCCGAAGCCGGCGCAGCCGGCCTACCCGGCGGCGCCGCAAGGCTACGCGCAGCCCGCCGCTCCCGCGCAGCCCGCGGCCTTCCCCGCCCAGCCGGGGTATCCCGCCCAGCCCGGGTACCCGGCGCAGCCCGCGGGCTACCCGGCCCAGCCGCCCGCCGCTCCGGCGCAGCCCGTGAACCCCGCCCAGCCGCCGCAGGGGCATCCGGTCGCG
>NZ_WSTA01000042.1 GCF_009789225.1 Agromyces seonyuensis
CATCAATCCAAAGGAATCCCGTCTGGCAAAACCAGACCGGGGTTCAATAAATTGGCATTGAACATAGTGCACGCTGTTGAGTTCTCAAGGAACGGACACACCCGACCACCCGCACCCAACCAGGACGCATCGAATCGGAGTAAGTTTCCTCCACCGCCCACCCGGACCAGCCAGACAGACGACGCTTCCGAACCCCCGCAAAACCAGGGATCCAGGCGGTTGCACCCGGGGTTCCAGTCCGCGTTTTCCGCTTCCTGCGCCTCCGGGGCAACGAGGGAAAACACTACGCCGAACCCGCCCACCCCGCAAACCCAGCCCACACCCCGGGCGTGTCGCACCCCAACCCACCACCCAAACCCCCGACCAGGATGCGATTCCGGCGGTTCGGTGCGGACCGGCCGTTCAGCGGCGCGTCCAACGGGGTTCGGCACTCCCCCAGGTCTCCGGCGGCGCCGGCCACGACGACGGCCCGTCGCGCCAGGAGACGGCGGGTGCCGCGGTCCGCAGCACGCCCGCCGCGGTCGGCAGTTCGACGGTCTCGGTGAGGCGTGCCGCATCCGTGATGCCGACCGGTTCCGGCTCGATCGTGCGCGCGCCGGCGAGCAGCTCAGCGGCGGTGCGCCGCAGCGATGCCCGCACGCGCCAGGTGCCGCCTTCGCGCCGTTGCCGCTCGAGCAGCGTCACGACGGCCGCCGCGAGCAGATACCCGGTGCCGTGGTCGAGCGCCTGGGCGGGCAGCGCACCGGGCGACACCGAACCTTCGACGAGGGAGATGCCGCTCTCCGCCTGCACGAGCGAATCGAATCCCCGTCGTTCGGCCTCCGCTCCCTCGCTCCCCCACGCCGACAGTTCGGCGACGACGAGCCCGGGATGCTCCGCTGCCAGCCGCGAGGCTGTGAGGCCGAGTTCGGCGAGCGCCGCAGGCCGATACCCGACCACCAGCGCGTCGGCACCGTCGAGCAGTTCGTGGAGGCGCGCTGCCCCGGCAGCCGAGCGCACGTCGAGCAGGGCCGACCGCTTTCCGGCGCCGCTGTCGAGGTGCTGCTCGGGAATCTCGGTTAGGGCAGGCGGGTCGAGCCGCAGCACCTCGGCGCCGAGCAGCGCGAGCGTGCGGGTGGCGACCGGTCCGGCGATCACCCGCGTGAGGTCGAGGATGCGCACGCCCGCGAGCGGGCCGGCCGCACCGCCGAGGATCGCCCGGACTGCCGCGTCGCCGAGTCGGTCGACCTCGAGCACCGGGGTCGCGACGCGCGCCGCGGTATCGCCGCGACCCTCCACGCGCACGGGCACGCAGAGTCCGCCGGCCGCGGTGACGAGCAGGCACGCTTCCTCGGTGCCGAGCCGGGCGAAGCGGCCGCGGGCGTCGTCGGCGCCGGCATCCTGGCCGAGGAGCAGCGCCGATCGCAGCGCCTCGGCGTGCCACGGATAGTTCCCGTGAGGGCGAACCCACCCGTCGGCGGTCGCGAAGAACCCCGAGAGCGGGGCGAACGCCCGCCACGGCCGGCCGTCCAAGGCGAAGACCCGCTCGCTCTGGAACGCCGTCGCGATGCGCGCGCCGGAGAGGCGAAGCGCCGTGGCATCCGGATGCCCGGACGCGACGGCCCCGGCGAGCGCGGCCGCGGCGACCGAGTCGGCAGCGAGCCGGGCGCAGTCGAGCCTGGCGGCGAGCGGCACCGCGGGTCGCTCGTAGCCGTCCAGTTCGGCCGGGGGCCGGCCCAGTTCGGACCAGACGCGCCCCAGAAGTCCAGCGCTCATGCGCCGATTCTGCTCCTGGGGTGCGACGGCCGCGAGGGCGGTGGCCGCTTACTCGACGAAGACGCCGGCGAGGGTCTTCTTGCCGCGCTTGAGCAGCGCCATGCCGCCGGCGGCGACGCGGCCTTCGAGCGTCGCGGCCTCGTCGTCGACGCGGACGTTGTCGAGGGAGACGCCGCCCTGCTTGATGGCGCGGCGGCCCTCGCCGAGGGAGGCCACGAGGCCGGTGTCGACGAGGAGCTGCGCGATCGAGGCATCCGGTGCGCTCGTGGTGTTCGGCAGCTCGCGGAGCGCCGATTCGAGTGTCGCGGCGTCGAGCCCGGCGAGCTCCCCGGTGCCGAAGAGCGCGGCCGAAGCATCGATGACGGCCTCGGTCGCACCAGCGCCGTGGACGAGCGTCGTGACTTCGCGGGCCAGTACCTTCTGCGCTTCGCGACGGAACGGCTCCGCGGCGACGACGGCCTCGAGACGCTCGATCTCGGCCCGCGTGAGGAACGTGAAGACCTTGAGGCGGGCGATCACGTCGGCGTCGTCGCTGTTGAGCCAGAATTGGTAGAAGCGGTACGGGCTGCACATCTCGGCGTCGAGCCAGATGGCGTTGCCCTCGCTCTTGCCGAACTTCGTGCCGTCGCTGTTCGTGATGAGCGGCGTGCCGATCGCGTGCGCCGAGACGCCCTCGACGCGGCGGATGAGGTCGGTGCCGCTAGTGAGGTTGCCCCACTGGTCGGACCCGCCCGTCTGCAGCACGCAGTCGTATTGGCGGTGGAGCTCGAGGTAGTCGAAGCCCTGCAGGATCTGGTAACTGAACTCGGTGTACGAGATGCCGGCTTCGGAGTTCAGGCGCGCCGCAACGGCATCCTTCTTGATCATCGTGCCGACGCGGAAGTGCTGGCCGATCTCGCGGAGGAAGTCGATGGCCGACAGGGGCGCCGTCCAGTCGAGGTTGTTGACGAGACGCACGGCGTTCTCGCCCTCGGCGGAGAGGAAGCGGCCCACCTGCGTCTGCAGGCGCGCGACCCACTCCTCGACGGTCTCGCGGGTGTTGAGCGTGCGCTCGGCGGTCGGCCGCGGGTCGCCGATGAGGCCGGTCGAGCCGCCGACGAGGCCGAGGGGCTTGTGGCCGGCGAGCTGGAGACGGCGCAGCACGAGCAGCTGCACCAGATTGCCGAGGTGCAGGCTCGCGGCGGTGGGGTCGAAGCCGCAGTAATACGTGATCGGCTCGCCCGCGAGGAGTTCTTTCAGGGCGGTCTCGTCGGTCGAAACGTGGACGAGGCCGCGCCACTTGAGCTCCTCCCAGACGTCCTCGAAGCTCGAGTCGTTCTGCTGGGTGGCGAGGATCACGGGGTCAGACACGCCCATCATCGTAGCGGGCGCGATCAGGATGCCTCGCGGCTGCGCCGGTCTGCTGCGGTCGCCGACGGGACTGCCCGCGACATCCGCGTGCGCGGTGTCGGCGATGTCGGCCACACTGTGCGCATGCCTCCGGTCATCCTGCCCATCGACGGCTCGGTCGTGCTGGGCGTCACCGTCTCGGTCGCGCTCGTCGCCTCGCTCGTCGCCGCGCTCGTGCTCGTCCTGCTCGCCCGACGCAGCGCCGATACCGCGCTGCTGGCATCAGCCGGCGCGTTCGTCGTCACGCCGCTGCTCGTCCTGGCGAGCGTCGAGGTCGCCGTGGCGCCGGTCGTCGGCGTCGTGCTCGCGCTGCTCGGCGCGGCCACGGCCGTCGTCGGCGGCGATCCGCTCGTGCGGCGCATCCTCGCCGCCGCGTCGCCGGACGACGTGCGGGAGGGGGCCGGCGGCGGCATCCTCGTCGAGCCGCAGCCGCGCGCCGCGGCATCGGCGGGCCCCGCGCGGGTCGAGGCGGTCGAGGTGCTGCGCGGCGGCACGACGATCGGCTACCTCGAACGGCTCGGCGTCGTCCTGGCGATCATCGCCGGGTATCCGGCGGCGATCGCCGTGATCGTGGCCGTCAAGAGCGTCGGCCGATTCTCCGAGCTGGCGACCTCGGCCGCACGAGAGCGGTTCATCATCGGGACCCTCGCGAGCCTCGTCTGGGCGTGCACGGTCGGCGGGCTCGTCGCCCTCGCGATGCGCTGAGCGGTGCTCGTCAGGAGCCGTGCCGGAGGAGTCGATACCCCTCGACGACCGCAGCGGCGCCGGCGCTCGCGAGCGCCTGGGACACGGCCGACTGGGTGATGCCCTCGGCGCCCGCCAGGTCGCGCTGCGACGTACCGAGGCAACGGCCGTACGCGAGGCGCCGCGTCCGTTCCGACATCGAGGTGACGAGCTGATCGCGCGCGAGCAGGTAGGCGTTGACGTGCGGGAGGTCCAGCCCCGATGCGTCGTCGGCCGCTGCGACCCAGGTGCGCGCGCCGGGCACGGCCCGCTGCTGGAGCCGGTGCACGGTATCGATCGCCTCGCGCGCCGCCCACCAGCCCGGCCCCTCCGAGATGTCGCCCGCGGCCGACGGGATCGACCCGACGGCGCCGAGGCCGATGCCGAATCGGCAGTCGACGTCATCGGGCAGGCGCAACCTGAGCAGCAGCACCGCGGCCAGCGCGTCGTCGAGTTCCGCGTAGACGCCCTGGGTCTCGTCGCCGACCGTCGGGTGCAGCGGCGTGATCGGTTTCGGCCCGACGCGGCCGACCCGCGCCAGCGCATCGTCGATCTCGCGTTGCGCCGCGGCCCGGTCGGCGATTCGGCGCGACCCGACGAGGTCCATGGTGACGGCGGCGATCATTTCATCAGTCTAGGACTGATACTTCGTGAGTATCAGTCTTGGACTGCTATTCCAGGACGATCAGTCCACGGCGCGCGGATGCCGCTTCGCCGGCGAAACCCCGGGTTCGCCGGGCAGCACGAACCGCCAGGGGAAGGCAGCGCCGCCACCGACGCCCGAGACGCCGGTGCGCGGAGTCGCCTCGAAGGCGAGCGGCACGGCCGGGATGCGGAGGTCGAACGGCGGCGCGAGCAGGTCGGCGCCGGTCTCGGCGAGCGGGACGCCGAGCGCCTGAGCGAGGCGGCCGGGCCCGCGCGCGAGGTCGCGGTCGCTGGAGCGGCCGCGGCGAGCGCGGGCGAGCTCGATCCCCTCGACGACTGTTCCGCCCCGCAGCAGCACCGCGGAGGCCGTGCCGTCGGGCGAGCAAACGAAGTTCAGGCACACGTGCATGCCGTACGAGAAGTACGCGTAGAGGCGCCCGGGCTCGCCGAACATCACCCTGGTGCGGGGCGTCGGCCCGCGGAAGGCGTGGGAGCCCGGATCCTCGCCGTCGCCGCGATACGCCTCGACCTCGACGAGACGCACCGCGACGGTGCCCTCGGCGGTCGTGCAGGAGAACACCGCGCCGAGGAGGAGCCGCGCGAGTTCGACGGCGTCACGGGCGAACCAGGCCCGATCGGGGCGGAGGAGTTCAGTCATCCGTGCCGACGATGGCGTCGGAGTGGATCGCGACCCACTCGACGAGCGGGAGCATGCGTTCCATGAGGTCGCGGCCGAGCGGGGTGAGCGAGTACTCGACCCGAGGCGGGATCTCGGGATACGCCTCCCGGTGCACGAGCCCGTCCGCTTCGAGCACGCGCAGCGTCTGGGCGAGCATCTTCTCGCTGATGCCCTGGACCTCGCGTCGCAGCTCGCCCCAGCGGTGCGTGCGGTCGCTGAGCGAGAGCAGCACGAGCACGCCCCACTTGCCCATGATGTGGTCGAGCACGACCCGGGTCGGGCAGCCCTCCGTGAAGGGCTGACCGGGCATCGCCCGGATTTCCGAGAATCTCACCGTCACGTGGGTACCTTACTTCGAAGTGGGTACCTCGGATGGGGAATGCGGATGATCGCACGGACGGTTGGCCCCGACGAACAGTTCCCTCGGAAAGGATTCACCATGACCATCCTCGTCACCGCCGCTTCCGGCCAGCTCGGCGGCCTTGTCGTCGACGCCCTCCTCGCCCGCGGCGCCGAGCCCGCCTCGATCGTCGCGACCGCCCGCGACGAGTCCACGCTCGCCCGCTTCGCCGAGCGCGGCGTGACGACCGCCCGACTCGACTACGACGACCCGGCCTCCATCGCCGCTGCCCTGCAGGGCGTCGACGCAGTCCTGCTCGTCTCCGGCTCGGTCCCCGGCCGTCGCGTCGACGGCCACCGCAACGTCGTGGAGGCGGCCGCGGCTGCGGGCGTCGGCAAGCTCGTCTACACGAGCGCCCCGAAGGCGACGACTGCCGACTTCGCGCTCGCCCCCGACCACAAGGCGACCGAGGAGCTCATCGCCGCCTCGGGCGTCCCCGCCGTCATCCTGCGCAACAACTGGTACACCGAGAACTACGCCGGCGACCTCGCCCAGGCCGCCGACTCGGGCGTCGTCGCGGGCAGCGCCGGCAGCGGCCGGGTCGCGAGCGCGACGCGCGCCGAGTATGCCGAGGCCGCCGCGGTCGTGCTGCTGGAGGACGGGCACGTCGGCGAGGTCTACGAACTCTCGGGCGAGCACGCCTGGGACTTCGACGAGTTCGCCGCGGCCGCCGCCGAGGTCCTCGGCCGTCCCGTCGCCTACCGCGCCCTCGAGCCCGCCGAGCACGTCGCCGTGCTCGAGGGCGCAGGACTCGACGCCGGCACCGCTGGATTCGTCGCGGCGATCGACGCCGGCATCCGCGACGGCGTCCTCGGCGACGCCGAGCCGACCCTGGCGCGCCTCATCGGGCGACCGACGACCGGACTCGTCGAAGCGCTGCGCCCGCTCGCGGCCTGACCCGCGGGGAACGCACGGATGCCCCGTGGCCGCGGACTCGCGGCACGGGGCATCCTCGTCATCGGTGCTCAGCGGGCGCCGGGCAAGCGCGCGGCGCCCTTGCGGATGCGATCCGCGAGCCGGCCGAACTGCTCGTCGACCCGCACGGGCGCGGTGCCGCCGGCGCTCGTGCGGCTGCCGACCGAACCCTCGACCGTGAGGACCTCTCGGACCTCGGGCGTCAGCCGCGCGTTGATCGCGGCGAGCGCGTCGTCGGGTACCTCGTCGAGCTCGAGGTCGTGCTCCTCCGCGTAGCGGACCATCGCGCCGGAGATCTCGTGCGCCGCACGGAAGGGCACGTGACGCTTGACGAGCCACTCGGCGACATCGGTCGCGAGCGAGAAGCCCTGCGGCGCGAGTTCGGCCATGCGCTCGGTATTGAACGTGAGGCTCGCGATCATGCCGGTGAACGCCGGCAGGAGCACCTCGAGCGTCTCGACCGAGTCGAAGACGGGCTCCTTGTCCTCCTGCAGGTCGCGGTTGTACGCGAGCGGGAGGGCCTTGAGCGTCGCCAGCAGCCCGGAGAGGTTGCCGATCAGGCGGCCCGACTTGCCGCGCGCGAGCTCGGCGATATCGGGGTTCTTCTTCTGCGGCATGATCGACGACCCGGTCGAGTAGCCGTCGTGCAGCGTCACGAACCCGAACTCGCGGGTGTTCCAGAGGATGACCTCCTCCGACAGCCGGGAGAGGTCGACGCCGATCTGCGCCGCGATGAAGGCGAACTCGGCGACGAGATCGCGGGCGGCCGTGCCGTCGATCGAGTTGTCGGTCGTGCCGGCGAAGCCGAGGTCGGCGGCGACCGCCTCGGCGTCGAGGCCGAGGGTCGAGCCGGCGAGAGCGCCGGAGCCGTAGGGCGACTGGTCGGTGCGCGCCCACCAGTCGCCGAACCGGTCGAGGTCGCGGGCGAACGCCCAGCCGTGCGCGAGCAGGTGATGGGCGAGCAGCACCGGCTGCGCGTGCTGGAGGTGGGTGCGGCCGGGCATGATCGCGCCGCGGTGGGCGTCGGCCTGCGCGGCGATCGCGTCGACGAGGTGCACGAGCTGCGTGCCGATGGTCGCGGCGTGATCGCGCAGGTACATGCGCACGAGCGTCGCGATCTGGTCGTTGCGCGAGCGGCCCGCGCGGAGCTTGCCGCCGAGTTCGGCGCCGACTTCGGCGATGAGCGCGTTCTCGAGCGCACCGTGCACGTCTTCGTCGGAGTCGAGGGGGACGAGCGTGCCGTCGGCCCAGTTCGCCTCGACGCGGTCGAGGCCCGCGAGCATCCCCTCGAGCTCGGCGGCATCCAGGTAGCCCGCGGTGTGCAGGGCGCGCGCGTGCGCGCGGGAACCCGCGAGGTCGTAGGGGGCGAGCTGCCAGTCGAAGTGCGTCGACTTGCTGAGCAGCTGGAGCTCGGGCGAGGGTCCGGAGGCGAAGCGGCCGCCCCAGAGGGAGCCTTCGTTGGTGGTGCCGGCGCCGGTCATCGTGCCTCGTCTCCGTTCGCGTCGAGCGACCCGACGCCGTTCTGCGCGAGCAGCCAGACCAGCAGCGCCTTCTGGGCGTGGAGTCGGTTCTCCGCCTCGTCCCAGATGATCGACTGCGGTCCGTCGATGACGTCGGCCGTCACCTCGTACCCGCGGTCGGCCGGCAGGCAGTGCAGGAAGACCGCGTCGGACGCGGCCTCGGCCATGAGCTCGGCGTCCACGCGGTAGGCACCGAACGTGGCGACGCGGTGCGCCTTCTCGTCCTCCTTGCCCATCGACACCCAGGTGTCGGTGACGACGACGTCGGCGCCCGCGACGGCCGCGTGGGGATCGGCGAACACGCCGACCGAGCCGCCGGTCGAGGCGGCGAGACGCTCGGCGTCGGCGACGACGTCGAGCTCGGGTGCGAAGCCCTCCGGGGAGGCGATGCGCACGTGCATCCCGGCGAGCGCGCAGGCCAGCGCGTACGACTGGCCCATGTTCGAGCGGCCGTCCCCGAGGAACGCGACGGTGAGCCCGGCGAGCCCGCCCTTGTGCTCGCGGATCGTGAGGAGGTCGGCGAGCAGCTGGCAGGGGTGGAAGTCGTCGGAGAGCGCGTTGACGACCGGCACCGTGGTACCGGCGGCCATCTCCTCGAGCCCGGCCTGGGCGTAGGTGCGCCAGACGATCGCCGACACCATGCGCTCGAGCACTCGGGCGGTGTCGGAGGGGGTCTCCTTGCCGCCGAGCTGGCTCGATGCCGTCGAGATGATGAGCGGCGAGCCGCCGAGGTCGGCGATGCCGACCGCGAACGAGACGCGGGTGCGCGTGGACGACTTGTCGAAGATGACGGCGACCGTCTGCGGGCCGGCGAGCGGCGTGCGGCTCCAGCGGTCGGCCTTGAGCTCGGCCGCGAGATCGAGGATGGCGGACTGCTCGGCGGCGGTGATGTCGTCGTCGCGGAGGAAGTGGCGGGTCATGCTGGTCCCTTCTCTGGGAAGTCGGTGGGTCAGGCGGCAGCGACGTGGGCGAGCGCGCGGCCGAAGCGGGCGGCGAACTCGTCGACCTCGGCGGCCGTGACGATGAGCGGTGGGGCGAGTCGGATGGTGGACGGGTTCGCGGCGTTGACGATGAGGCCCTCCCGCTGCGCCGCGGCGACGACGTCGCCCGCGACCGGCGCGGTCAGGCCGACGCCGATGAGCAGGCCCGAACCGCGCAGTTCCGCGACGATCGGCGAGGCGAGCTCCGTGATCCGCTCGCGGATGAGGATGCCCATGCGGGCGGCGTTCTCGACGAGCCCGGCCGCCTCGATCTCGCCGAGGACGGCGTTCGCGACTCCTGTCGCGAGCGGATTGCCGCCGAACGTCGAGCCGTGGTGGCCCGCCGTGAACAGATCGGCTGCCGTCGGGAACGTGACGAGCGCGCCGATCGGGAACCCGCCGCCGATGCCCTTGGCGAGCGTGACCGCGTCGGGGCGGATGCCCGCATGCTGGAACGCGAACCACTCCCCGGTGCGCCCGGCGCCGGTCTGGATCTCGTCGAGGACGAGCAGCGCGCCGTGCGCCGCGGTCAGCTCGCGGGCCCGGGCGAGGAAGCCCGCCGGAAGGTCGAGCACACCGGCCTCGCCCTGCACGGGCTCGAGGAAGAGCGCGGCGACGTCGTCGCCCATTGCCGCCTCGAGGGCCTCGAACGTCGCCGGGATGTGCTCGACGCCCGGAGCCATGGGGTCGAACGGCGCGCGCATCGCGGGCTTGCCGGTGAGCGCGAGCGCGCCCATCGTGCGGCCGTGGAACGCGTTCTCGAGCGCGAGGATGCGGGTGCGGGTGCCGTCGCCCGAGTTCAGCCGGGCGAGCTTGAACGCCGCCTCGTTCGCCTCGGTGCCGGAGTTGCCGAAGAGCACGCGGCCGCCCTCGGCGCCGGTCAGGCGCAGGAGCCGCTCGGCGAGCTCGAGCTGCGGCTCGGTCGCGAAGTAGTTCGAGACGTGCGCGAGCGTCGCCGCCTGCCGCGCCACCGCATCCACGAAGACGGGGTGGGCGTGCCCGAGCGAGTTCACCGCGATGCCCGCGAGGAAGTCGAGGTACTCGTTGCCGGCGTCGTCCTCGACGTGGAGCCCGCGCCCGCGCACCAGTTTCGCCAGCGGCATCGCCATCGAGCGCATCATCGTGGCGTCGAACGCCGCCTGCCAGCCGCTCACGCGGGCCACCTCCGTGCCGGATTCGTACTGGGTCGTGGGGATCTCGCTCACGCGGGGACCACCTCCGTGCCGATGCCCTGCGTCGTGAAGATCTCGAGCAGGATCGAATGGGGGATGCGACCGTCGATGATCGCGGCCTTCGCGACGCCGCCCTCGACCGCTTCGAGGCACGCCGTCATCTTGGGGATCATGCCCGACTCGAGCTTCGGCAGGAGTTCGATGAGCTCGGGCACGTCGATCACGTCGACGAGCGAGTCGCGGTCGGGCCAGTCGCGGTAGAGCCCGGCGACGTCGGTGAGGATGACGAGCTTCGCCGCCCCGAGCGCGACCGCGAGCGAAGCTGCGGCCGAGTCGGCGTTGACGTTGAGCGGCTGGCCGGGCTGGTCGAGGTCGGGCGCGATCGACGAGACGACCGGGATGCGGCCGGCGTCGAGCTGCGCGATGACCGCGGCCGGATCGACTGCGACGACGTCGCCGACGAGCCCGAGGTCGACCTCGACGCCGTCGACGACCGCTCCGCGGCGCCGGCCGCTGAACAGGCCCGCGTCCTCGCCGGAGAGCCCGGCGGCGAGCGGCCCGTGCTCGTTGATGAGGCTCACGAGCTCCCGGTTCACCTGGCCCGAGAGCACCATGCGGACGACGTCCATCGTCTCGGGGGTCGTGTAGCGGTACCCGCCGCGGAACTCGCTCTCGATGCCGAGGCGGTCGAGCATCGCGTTGATCTGCGGGCCGCCGCCGTGCACGACGACGGGCCGGATGCCCGCGTAGCGCAGGTACACCATGTCCTCGGCGAACGCGCGCTGGAGCTCGGGGCTGACCATGGCGTTGCCGCCGAACTTCACGACGATCGTCTCGCCCGCGAAGCGCTTGAGCCAGGGCAGGGAGTCGATGAGCACCTGCGCCTTGGCGGCGGCGAGCTCAGGGCCGACCTCGTCGCGGAGCGTGGTGCCGGAGGCATCCTGTTCGGTCATCTCGCTCCCCCTCAGCTCGAGTACGCGCTGTTCTCGTGCACGTAGTCGTGCGTGAGGTCGTTCGTCCAGATGGTCGCCGCGGCGTCGCCCGCGTGCAGCTCGATGAGCACGTGCACGGCGCGCGGCGTCAGGTCGACCTCCTCGCGCGGGCGGTCGGGCTGGCCGGCGTGGCAGACGCGGACGCCGTTCATCGACACGTCGACCTCGTACGGGTCGAACGCGGCGGTCGTCGTGCCGATGGCGGCGAGGACCCGGCCCCAGTTGGGGTCGTTCCCGAACACGGCCGCTTTGAAGAGGTTGTTGCGGGCGACCGAGCGGCCGACCTCGACGGCGTCGTCCTCGGAGGCAGCACCCACGACCTCGATGGCGATGTCGTGGCTCGCGCCCTCGGCGTCCGCCTGCAGCTGCAGCGCGAGCGAGCGGCATGCCTCCGTGAGGGCGGCGACGAATTCGGCGGGCTCCGGCGTCACGCCCGACGCGCCGGACGCGAGCAGGGTGACCTGGTCGTTGGTCGACATGCAGCCGTCGGAGTCGAGCCGGTCGAAAGTGACCCGGGTCGCGGCGCGCAGCGCCTCGTCGAGGGCCGCGGAGTCGAGCACGGCGTCGGTCGTGAGCACGACGAGCATCGTCGCGAGGCCAGGCGCGAGCATCCCGGCGCCCTTCGCGATGCCGCCGATCGACCAGCCCTGCCCGCCGACGACGACCGTCTTCGGCTTCGTGTCGGTCGTCATGATGGCGCGGGCCGCGTCCTCGCCGCCCTCGTCGGAGAGTGCCGCCACGGCGGCGATCGCGCCCGCCTCGAGCACGTCGCCGTCGAGCTGGTCGCCGATGAGCCCCGTCGAGCACACGAGCACGTCGCCCGCGCCGATGCCGAGGGCACCCGCGACGGCCTCCGCCGTGCGGTGCGTGACCTGGAAGCCCTGGGGCCCGGTGAAGCAGTTCGCGCCGCCCGAGTTCAGGATGATCGCCGACACGACGCCGTCGCGGATGACCTGCTTCGACCAGAGGATCGGGTTGGCCTGCGCGCGGTTCGAGGTGAAGACGGCCGCCGCCGCGTCGAGCGGGCCGCGGTTGACGACGAGCGCGAGGTCGGCGTTGCCGGACTGCTTGATGCCGGCGGCGATCCCGGCGGCTTCGAAGCCGGCGGGTGCGGTGATGGTCACGGGGCGACTCCGTTCACGGGCAGGCCGGTGGATTCGGCGAGGCCCAGCGCGAGATTGGTGGACTGGATCGCGGCACCGGCGGTGCCCTTGACGAGATTGTCGACGGCGGCGACGACGACGACGCGACCCGCGTGCTCGTCGACCGCGAGGCCGATGAGGGCGGTGTTCGCGCCGAGCACGTCCGCCGTGCGCGGGAACTGGCCCTCGGGCAGCAGCTGCACGAAGGTCTCCCCCGCGTACGCGTCCTCCCACGCCTCGCGGACGGCGGCCGCGGAGGTGCCGGGCACGATGCGCGCGGTGGAGGTCGCGAGGATGCCCCGCGACATCGGCACGATGACGGGCGTGAAGGAGATCGTCGGCTCGGCGCCGCCCGCCCAGCGCAGCGACTGCTCGATCTCGGGGGTGTGCCGGTGCGTGCCGCCGACAGCGTAGGGGTTCGCGGAGCCGAGGATCTCGCTCGCGAGCAGGTGCGTCTTCGCGGCCTTGCCGGCACCGGAGGGGCCGACGGCGAGGACGCTGACGAGGTCGGTCGCCTCGATGACGCCGGCGCGGATGCCCGGGGCGAGCGAGAGGGCGACCGTCGACGCGTTGCAGCCGGGGGCCGCGATGCGCCGGGTCTTCGCCAGCCGGTCGCGCTGCGTGCCGGTCAGCCGCGGCAGCTCGGGCACGCCGTAGGTCCACGCGCCGTGGAACTCGCCGCCGTAGAACGCGTCCCAGTCCGCCTCGGACTCGAGCCGGTGGTCGGCGCCGCAGTCGACGACGAGGGTGTCCGCGGGCAGTTGATCCGCGATCGCGCCGGAGGCCCCGTGGGGCAGGGCGAGGAAGACGACGTCGTGGCCGGCGAGATTGTCGACCGTCGTGTCCTTGAGCGTGAGATGCGTGTAGCCGCGCAGGTGCGGCTGCACGGCGACGAGCGGCTGCCCGGCGTTGGAGTGCGCGGTCACGGTGCGCACGTCGAAATGCGGATGCTCGGCGAGCAGGCGAAGCAACTCGCCGCCCGCGTAGCCGGATGCGCCGGCGATGGCGACGGAGTACGTCATGGGTTCCACCTTAACGAGGTCGACTGGGTCGGAATCGGCTCCGGCGACGCCCGCGGCACGGCGGCACTGCCGCTCGCAGGGGTCGCCTAACGTCGGCGCTCGACGCGGCGTCGACCGTGCACCAGCGCACCGCGCAGGGCGGAGGGGGCGGTCGAAGCTGCGGACATGGCTTCGACCCTAGTCCTGCGAACGGGCGGCGCGCAAAACGGAGCCCGTCAGCGTCCGGCGCAGTCGGCGCACGAAGCTGCCGCCGCGCGCGAACGTCGGCGGCAGGTTCACGCCCGGCGGAGCCGCGCCCGCCGGATCGCCTTCTCGACCTCGACGACCAGCGGCACGATCAGCGCGAGGCCGAGGCAGGACACCCATTGGCCGCCGTCGAGGCCGACGGTGCCGACGAGGCGCTGCAGGAACTCCAGTTCCACCGCCGCGACCGTCAGCACGACCGGGATCGAGAGCCACTTCACGGCGACGAGGATCGGCTGACCGAGACCGGACTCGGGATCGCGTCGCATCACGAGGCCGCTCAGTATCGCTCCGAACGCGGCGACGACGAACGCCATGGTGACCGGGACGTTCGGTTCGGTCGAGCTGAGCTCGTCGGGGAGCACGAGCAGCGGGACGAGCGTCACGATGAAGAGCACGCCTCCGTAGAGGAACCAGAGCGTGACGGCGCCGCGGTTCGCGATCGTCTTCTTCGGGTCGCGCGGCGGCTTCTGCATGATGCCGTCGGGAGTCGGGTCGAGCAGGATCGCGATCACCGGGAAGATCGCGACGAAGAAGTTGAGGAACAGCACCATGATCGGCGTGAGCGGCACGCCGTCGTTGATGTCGAAGAGGCTCGCGGCGAGGAACAGCAGCACGAGCGAGAACAGCTGCGACATCTGGAAGCGGACGTAGCTGACGATCTTCTCGTAGATCGATCGTCCCAGCCGCACTGCGGTGACGAGCGTGCCGAAGTTGTCGTCGACGAGGATCATTTTGCCCGCCTGCTTGGTGACCTCGCTGCCCGATCCCATCGCGACGCCGATGTCGGCCTGTTTGAGCGCGGCGGCGTCGTTCACGGCGTCGCCGGTCATCGCGACCACCGCGCCCTCCTCCTGCATGAGCCGGGCGAGGCGGAGCTTGTCCTCCGGCGTCACCCGGCCGAAGACGTGCAGGTGGGGCAGCGCCCGCTTGATCTCGTCGTCGCTCATGGCCTGGAGGTCCGCCCCGCTGGCCGCGCCGTCGCCGAGGCCGAGCTTGTCGCCGATCGCCGCCGCGGTGATGGCGTGGTCGCCCGTGATCATGCGCACCTCGATGCCGGCCTCGTGCGCGATGCGCACGGCTTCCTTGGACGACGGTCGAAGCGGGTCGATGATGCCGACGAGTCCGACGAAGGTCAGGTCGGCGATCGCGTCCATCGGGTCGGCCGGCAGCGTCGTCCCGGGCGCGAACCGCCGGTATGCGAACGCCAGCACGCGCAGGCCCTGGGTCGACAGGGAGTCGTTCGCCGCGACGATCGTCTCGCGCGCTTCATCGAGCGCGACGATGCCGTCGGCGGTCGCGGCGGACCCGCAACGGTCGAGCACGACGTCCGGGCCGCCCTTGACGAAGACCACCGTCCCGCCCTCGAGCTGCTCGGGCACCTCGTGGAACGTCCCCATGAACTTGTACGCCGAGTCGAACGGCACCTCGGCGAGGCGCGGGAACTTCGCGCGCGTCAGCCCGGCGTCAGCGCCCATCTTCGCGGCGAGCACGACGAGCGCCGCCTCGGTGGGGTCGCCGACGACCGCGCCGTCGTCGGACACCGTCGCGTCGCTGCAGAGGGCGAGTCCTGCGGCGAGCACCGCGAAGTCGGGCGACGGCTCGCCGGCGACGCCGCGGATGTCGCCGGTCTTCTCGTACCCGCTTCCGGAGACCGTGTACCACTCGCCACGGTGGTAGAGCGACTCGACCGTCATCTCGTTCATCGTGAGCGTGCCGGTCTTGTCGGAGTTGATGGCGCTCGTCGCACCGAGCGTCTCGACGTCGGTGAGGTTTTTCACGACCGCTTTGTGCTCGGCCAGCTGACGGGCGCCGTACGAGAGCATCGCCTGCACGAACGACGGCATTCCGGTCGGGATCGCGGAGATCGCCATGGAGATGCCGAGCAGGATGACCGAGGCCACCTCTTGGCCGCGTGCGAGCCCGGTGATCACGATGATCGCGACGGCGCCCCAGGCGATCCAACCGAGCACGCCCGTGAGGGAATCGAGCTCGCGCTGGAGCGGCGACTTCGCCGGCTTGACCGCGGAGAGCATCGACGCGATGCGGCCCATCTGGGTGGTCATGCCGGTGTCGGTGACGACGACGCTCGCGGTGCCGCGGGTGACCTGCGTGTTCTGGAACACCATGTTCGAGCGGTCCCCGATCGTGGTGTCCGTGCGCTCGAGCGTCGTCGCATCCTTGGGGATCGGGGCGCTCTCGCCGGTGAGGGCGGCCTCCTGCGTCTCGAGGGTCGCCGAGCGCAGGATGCGGCCGTCGGCCGGCACGATGTCGCCCGCTTCGAGTGCGAGGAGGTCCCCGGGCACGAGCGTCGTCGCGTCGACCTGGACGAGCGCGCCGTCGCGGACGACGCGCGCCTGCGGGATCTGCATCTTCGCGAGCGCGTCCACGGAGGCCTTCGCCTTCATCTCCTGCCGCGTGCCGAGCACGAGGTTGAGGACGACGAGGGCGCCGACGAGGATGCCGACGCTGAGCTGGTCGATCAGCAGGCTCACGATGGCGACGGCGACGAGCATGATGTTCATCGGATCGGCGAGCTGGCGGAGTGCGACCTGCCAGACCGACGGCGAAGGCTCCGCCGCGATCGAGTTCGGCCCGTGCTCGGCGAGCCGCTTCGCCGCCTCGGCGGCGCTGAGACCGCGATCGCGGTCGCCGCCGACCGCAGCGACGACGGCGTTCGGCTCTTCGGTGAACCAGGTGCGCTCCGACGATTCCTCGACCGTGTCCATACGCCGACGTTATCGGCGGGAGCACCGCGAAGGGAATGAGGAATCTTCGGCTCGCCGGAGATCGGGTTCGACGCGAACGGCCGGCCCGCGCAGTGCGGGCCGGCCGTCGGTCGTCGTGGGCGATCGTTAGGCGCGCATGCTCGCGCCGAACCGCTCCGAGGCCGCCGCAGCTCCGGCGTTCTTCGCCTCGGACGCCTCGGCGGCCGTCAGCGTGCGGTCGTCGGCGCGGAAGCGCAGCGCGAACAGCAGACTCTTCGAGCCCGCCTCGATGCCCTGGCCGCGGTAGTCGTCGACGAGCTCGATCGACTCGAGCAGCGCGCCGGCGCCCTCGCGGACCGCGGCGAGCACGTCGCCGGCGGGCACGTCGGCGCCCACGACGAGCGCGAGGTCCTGCGTCGCGGCGGGCATCGTGCGGATGGCGTGCGCGTGCACGACGCCCTCGGCGAGCGAGATCACGCGGTCGAGGTCGAGCTCGGCCACGGCGACGACGCGCGGGAGGTCGGCCTCCTCGGCGAGGGCTGGGAGCAGTTCGCCGGCGTAGCCGACGGTCTCCCCCGCGACGCGGAGCTCGGCGGTGCGACCCGCGTGGTACGCGGCGTGCGCACCCTGCACGAGCTCGAGTTCAGCGCCGACGGCCCAGGCGACCGTGCGGACGGCCTCGATCGCGTCGGCGATGCCCGCGACGATCGGCGCGACGCCCGGCTGGGCCGGGGTGCGCTCGCCCGTCAACAGCACGCCGATGCGACGCGGCTGCGGCGGGATCGACGCCTCGATCGCGGCGATCTCCTCGTCGGACGGCCGCACGGCCATCGCCGGCGAGGCGGCCGTGCCGTACTCGATGCCCGGCTCCGGCAGGAACACCGAGCCGGTCTCGAAGATCGCCAGGTCGGTGCGACCGCGCGAGCGGTTGCGCTTGGCGACCTCGAGGAGGCCGGGGACGAGGGTCGTGCGCAGCGTCGCCTGGCTCGCGTCGAGCGCGTTGGCGAGGCGCACGAGCGGGATGTCCGAGCCGTCCGGCGAACCGTACGTGCGGTTGACCTGCTCGGCGAGGAACGGGTACGCCGTCACCTCGACGAAGCCGGTCGCCGCGAGGGCGTTCGACGCGCTGCGGCGCAGCCGCTGGTGGCGGGTGAGGCCGCGGCCGGGCGGGGCGACGGGCAGCACCGAGGGGATGCGGCCGTAGCCGACGAGTCGGGCGACCTCCTCGGCGAGCGTCCACTTGTCGGTCAGGTCGGGGCGCCAGGTCGGTGCGCCGACGAGCCAGCCGCCCTCGATCGGCTGCACGTCGGCGCCGATCTTCGACAGGGATGTCTCGATCTCTTCATCCGTGTAGTCGACGCCGACGAGGCCCGCGGCGAAGCCCGCCGGGAACGCGATCGGCGCGCGCTCGAGCGGCGCGACGAGGGTGGAGCCGAGCGGGTCGGCGGTGCCGCCGGCGAGCTCGACCATGAGCTGGACGACGCGGTCGGCGGCGCGCACGCCGACGGCCGGGTCGACGCCGCGCTCGAAGCGCTTGGACGCCTCGCTCGGCAGCTTGTGCCGGCGCGCCGTGCGTGCGATCGTCACCGGGTCGAACGTCGCCGCCTCGACGAGGACGTTCGCCGTGGTACCGCTCAGCTCGGAGTCGCCGCCGCCCATGACGCCCGCGAGGCCGATGGGGCCCGAGTCGTCGGCGATGAGCAGGTCCTCGGGATCGAGCCGCCGCTCCTGGTCGTCGAGCGTGCGCAGGGTCTCTCCCGGCTCGGCCCGGCGCACCGTGATGCCGCCGTCGAGCCGGTCGAGGTCGTAGCCGTGGATGGGCTGTCCGAGCTCGAGCATGACGTAGTTCGTGATGTCGACGAGCAGCCCGTTCGAGCGGATGCCCGCGAGCTGCAGCCGCGACTTCATCCAGGTCGGCGTCGGGCGCGAGGCATCCACCCCGCGCACCGTGCGCGTCGTGAAGCCGGACGCGCCGACGACGCCGCGCACCGGGCGCGCGTCGTCGATGACCACCGGGAAGCCCTCGCCCGGGTACTCGGGCGCGAGGTCGGCGGGGTCGGCGAACGGACGGCCCGTCGCGTGCGAGTACTCGCGGGCCACGCCGCGCAGGGAGAACGCGTAGCCGCGGTCGGGCGTGACATTGATCTCGACCGCGACGTCGTCGAGGCCGAGGAGCGCGATCGCGTCGGTGCCGATCTCCGGGTCGAGCCCGATGGTCGAGAGCACGAGGATGCCGTCGTGCTCGTCGCCGAGGCCGAGCTCGCGCACCGAGGCGATCATGCCGTCGGACACGTGGCCGTAGGTCTTGCGTGCGGCGATCGGGAACGGCCCGGGCAGCACGGCACCCGGCAGGGTGACGACGACCTTGTCGCCGACGGCGAAGTTGTGCGCGCCGCAGACGATGCCGTGGACGGCGGGACCGCCGTCGGCGGCCGTCTCGCCCTCGGGCGCGACCTGCACCTGGCACCAGCGGATCGTCTTGCCGTTGGACTGCGGCTCCTCGACGAACTCGAGCACCTGCCCGACGACGACGGGACCCGTCACGTCGTACGCGTGGACATCCTCTTCCTCGAACCCGACCGAGACGAGGGCGGCGTGCACCGCCGCGGCGTCGTCGGACTCGGTCGGGGTGTACTCGTTCAGCCAGGACAGCGGAACGCGCATCAGATCACCATCCCGTACTGCTCGGAGAAGCGGACGTCGCCCTCGATCATGTCGTGCATGTCCTGCACGTCGTTGCGGAACATCAGCGTGCGCTCGAAGCCCATGCCGAACGCGAAGCCCGAGTAGACCTCGGGGTCGATGCCGGCGGCGCGCAGGACGTTCGGGTTCACCATGCCGCAGCCGCCCCACTCGATCCAGCGCGCACCGCCCGTGAAGGTGGGGTGCCAGATGTCGAGCTCGGCGGAGGGCTCGGTGAACGGGAAGTAGTTGGGACGCAGGCGGATCTTCGCCTCGGGCCCGAACATCAGTCGGGCGACGTGCTCGAGCGTGCCGCGCAGGTGCGCCATGGTGAGGCCCTGGTCGACGGCGAGGCCCTCGAACTGGCTGAAGACCGGGGTGTGCGTCGCGTCGAGCTCGTCGGTGCGGTACGTCTTGCCCGGAGCGAGGATGTAGATCGGCACCTCGCGCTCGAGCATCGAGCGCACCTGGACGGGGCTCGTGTGCGTGCGCAGGACGAGGTGGCGCTCGGCGGGCTCGACGAAGAACGTGTCCTGCATCGCGCGCGCGGGGTGGTCGGGGTCGAAGTTCAGGGCGTCGAAGTTGACCCACTCGTGTTCGAGCTCGGGGCCCTCCGCGATCTCCCAGCCCATGCCGACGAAGATGTCGGCGATCTCCTCCTGGAGGAGCGTCAGCGGGTGGCGCGCGCCGGGCCGGCGCACCGTGCCGATCGCGGTCACGTCGACGCGCTCGGCGTCGAGTCGGGCGGACTGCTCGGCCTCGACGATCTCGCTCTCACGGGCGGCGAACGACTGGTTCACCCGGCCGCGCGCGCCGCCGACGAGCTTGCCGAAGGCGGCCTTCTGCTCGTTCGGCACGCTGCGCAGCAGCGCGTTCAACTGCGCCAGCGGCGACTTCTCGCCGGTGTGCTGGGCGCGGACCTGCTTGAGGGCCGCCGAGTCGGACGCGGCGGCGATCGCGGCGAGCGCGTCGCTCACCGCCTGTTCGACCGCGGATTCGGTGATTTCGGTGGGCTCGGACACGATCAGCGAGTCTACCGGGCGGTCGTCGGATCGGCGGACGGCCGTCCGCCGATCCGACCCGTGCTAGGTGCTCGTGGACCGCCGTGCTGCGGCGCTCGCCTCAGCGACCAGGATCGCCTGGTCCGGCGAAACGTCCGCGTCGCCGCCCGCGTTGCGCCGACCGCGTCCGCCGCCGCCCGAGTTCCGGCGACGCGCGAGGCTGCGCGCGAGCCAGGACAGGAGCAGGTTCATCGTCAGGTAGATGAGGAACGTGACGACGAAGAGCGGGAACAGGTAGCGGTTGCCGTAGTAGCTCGAGAGGTTGTTCATCGTCGCCCGCAGCAATTCGGGGTAGCCGACGATGTAGCCGAGCGAGGTGTCCTTCAGCAGTACGACGAGCTGGGCGACGATGATCGGCAGCATCTGCCGGAACGCCTGCGGGAACTCGATGAGCAGCTTCGTCTGGAGCTCCCGCATGCCGAGGCTGAGCCCGGCCTCCCGCTGACCACGGGGTAGCGCCGCCAGGCCGGCGCGCAGCGCCTCGCCGATGAGCGCTCCGTTGTAGACGGCGAGAGCCGATACGACCGCCCAGTACGAGCCCGTCGAGAACACGAGGAGGATGAAGAGCATCATGAGCAGCACGGGCATGCCGCGGAAGAACTCGATGACGACAGCCGTCGGGTAGCGCACCCACTTGAGCCGCGAGCTGCGCAGCAGCGAGAAGACGACGCCGAGGATGAGCGCGAAGACCGCCGCGACGGCCGCCGCGCGGAGCGTGCCGATGACGCCGTTCCAGATGAAGCCCCAGAGCTCCGGGTCGGCGAAGATGTCCCACCGCGACTCGTCGAACATGCCCGGCAGGGTGATGCCGCCCGACTCACGAGGCGCCGCGAGCGTCATGGCCATCCAGACGACGCCGGCGACGATGAGCGCTCCGCCCACGATCGAGGTGATGAGCGAGTTGCGGCGGGCCTTCGGGCCCGGCGCGTCGAAGAGGACGCTGGAGCCGGTCATCGGGCCACCGCCCACTTCGCCTCGAGCCGTCCCGCGAAGAGTCCGAGCGGCACGGTGATGAGGAGGTAGAAGAACGCGACGCCGAGGAGGATCGGGATGACGGCGCTGCCGTTGGCGTTGGCGAGGGTACGGCCCGTCGCGAAGAGTTCGGCGACGAAGAACCCGCCGGCGACCGAGGTGTTCTTGGTGAGGGCGATGAAGACGTTGATGAGCGGCGGGATCGTCATGCGGAAGGCCTGGGGGAAGATCACGAGCGAGACGGACTGGCCGAAACCGAGGCCGATGCTGCGCGCGGCCTCCGCCTGCCCGACGGGCACGCCGTTGATCCCCGAGCGGAGCGCCTCAGCGACGAAGGGCGACGTGTAGACGCCGAGGGCGATGAAGGCGGAGACGAGATACGGGATGTCGGCGCCGAGGTACGGCAGCACGAATGCGCAGAAGATGAAGACGAGCGTCAGCGGGGTGTTGCGGATGATCTCCGTGTACACGGTCGCGAACCACCGGAGCGAGGCCACCGGGGCGATGCGCATCGTCGCGATGAGCACGCCGATCACGAGGGCGCCGACGCCACCGACGGCGAGCAGGAGCAGGGTCACGCCGAAGCCCTGCAGGTACAACGGGAGGTTGTCGATGACGACGTCCACGCCGCTCCTTTCAATCCGTGGGACGGGGTCGCCCGGGCCGGCCGCGGCCGGCCCGGGCGATCACTCGATCAGCGCTCGTAGCGGTCGACGGCGGGCGGGTCGACGAACGGCAGCACCGTGCCGGCGGTCGCGTCCCACGCCTCCTCGTACGAACCGTCCTCGTACGACTCCTCGAGCACGTCGTTGATCCACATGCGGAAATCGGTGTCGTCGAGCGCGAGGCCGATGCCGTAGGGCTCCTCGGTGAACGGCTCGCCGACGACCTTGAACTCGCCCTCGTTCTGGGCCGCGAGGCCCGCGAGGATGACGTTGTCGGTGGACACCGCGACGACCTGACCCGAGCGCAGCGGCTCGAGGCAGTTCGAGTAGGTGTCGGTCTCGAGGACCTCGGCGCCGAGCTCCTTGAGGTTGGCCGCCGGGGTCGAACCGGTGACCGAGCACACGGGCTGGCCGACGAGGTCGTCCTCGGACTCGATCGTGTCGTTGTCCGCGAGCGTCAGGATGGACTGACCGGCCATGTAGTACGGCCCGGCGAACGAGACGACTTCCTTGCGGTCGTCGTTGATCGTGTAGGTGGCGATGACGATGTCGACCTCGCCCTGCTCGATGAAGGG
Organism: Agromyces seonyuensis; assembly: GCF_009789225.1. Lineage (GTDB taxonomy): Bacteria > Actinomycetota > Actinomycetes > Actinomycetales > Microbacteriaceae > Agromyces > Agromyces seonyuensis. The sequence goes on from NZ_WSTA01000042.1 coordinate 22,241, forward strand.
CTCGCGGTTGGCGGAGACCGCTTCCTTCCACTCGATGTCCTCAGGGGCGATGCCGAGCTTGCCGGCGATGATCTTGCCGATCTCGACGTCGAAGCCCTCGGGATCGCCGCTCGGGCCGACAAGGCCGAACAACGGCTGGTCGAACTTGGTGCCGATGGTGATCGTGCCCGCGTCGGCGAGCTCGGCCATCGTGGTACCGGCCTCGAACGTCGGCGCGGGCTCGACGGACTCGCTCGCATCGTCGCCGTCGCCGCTCGCGCAACCGGCCAGCGCGAGCGCTGCGACCGCCGCACCGGCGAGCGCCATGATCGCCTTGCTGTGCTTCATGAGTGCCTCCTGGTTTCCGTGGGTGTTCGGGTCGACCCGGCGCTTCGTGAGCGCCGGGGGCTCAGTGGGCGAGGATCTTCGACAGGAAGTCCTTCGCGCGGTCGCTCTTCGGGTGGTCGAAGAACTCCGCGGGGGTGGCCTCTTCGACGACCTTGCCGTCGGCCATGAAGATGACGCGGTCGGCGGCCTTGCGCGCGAAGCCCATCTCGTGAGTGACCACGATCATGGTCATGCCCTGGTCGGCGAGACCGACCATCACATCCAGGACCTCGTTGATCATCTCGGGGTCGAGCGCCGAGGTCGGCTCGTCCATGAGGATGAGCTTCGGATTCATCGCGAGCGAACGGGCGATCGCGACGCGCTGCTGCTGACCGCCGGAGAGCTGCGAGGGCAGCTTCTTCGCCTGGTTCGCGACGCCGACCCGGTCGAGCAGGCGCATCGCCAGCTCCTCGGCGGCCGCCTTCTTCATCTTCTTGACCTTGATCGGACCGAGTGTGACGTTCTCGAGCACCGTCTTGTGGGCGAACAGGTTGAACGACTGGAAGACCATGCCGACGTCGGCGCGGAGCGCCGCGAGCTGCTTGCCCTCTTCGGGCAGCTTGTCGCCGTCGATCGAGATCAGGCCCGAGTCGATGGTCTCGAGCCGGTTGATCGCGCGGCAGAGCGTCGACTTGCCCGACCCCGACGGGCCGATGACCACGACGACCTCGCCGCGGTTCACGACCGTGGAGATGTCGTTGAGCACATGGAGCTCGCCGTAGTGCTTGTCGACATGCTCGAGCACCACGAGCGGCTCGCCGCGTCCGACTGCGATGTTCGACGTCGTGAGCGAAGGATCGAAGGCCGCCATGCCCCCCACACTAGGGGTCCGGTCCCGCCCGCGGGTGGCGTCGAAATCCAATGGTTACCTGATGGCGGCCGTTCGGGCGGCGCACAGGAGACGCAAAGGCGGGATCGCCGAGTTCAGCTCCGGTGCGCGAACGCGCTCTCGTAGAGGCAGACGCTCGCCGCTGTGGCGAGGTTCATCGACTCCGCGTTGCCGTAGATGGGAACCGTGATGACGCGGTCGACCTTCTCGAGGCTCTCGTCGGTGAGTCCGTGCGCCTCGTTGCCGAACAGCCAGGCCGTCGGCCCGTCGAGCACCCCCTCGTTGCGAGCCGTCAGGAGGTCGTCGCCCTTGACGTCGGCCGCGAGCACCGTGAGGCCCGCCTCGCGGGCGCGGACGAGGACGTCGTCGAGGTCGGCGCCGACGGCGACCGGGAGGTGGAAGATCGAACCGGTCGAGGAGCGCACGACCTTCGGGTTGTAGAGGTCGACCGCGCGACCGGAGAAGATCACGGCGTCCGCACCGGCGGAATCGGCGGCACGGACGATCGTGCCGGCGTTGCCCGGGTCCCGGACTTCCTCGAGGATCGCCACGAGCTTCGGCTTCGCGGCGAAGACGTCCTTGATCGCCGTCGGGAACTGGTGGCACACCGCGACGAAACCCTGCGGCGTCACGGTGTCGGCCATCGCCTCGAGCACCTGCTCGGTGACGAACTCGACGTCTACGCCGGCATCGACGGCGGCCTGGGCGATGTCGGTGTAGCGCTCGAGCGCCGACGGCGTCGCGTAGAGCTCGACGAGGAGCTGCGGCCGGAACGTCAGGGCCTCGGCGACGGCCTGCGGGCCCTCGAGCAGGAACATGCCGCTCTCGGCGCGCGCCGGCTTCTTCGCGAGCTTGGCGACGGCGCGGACGCGCGGGGAACGGGGATTCTCGAGCATGGGAGCAAGTCTAGGGATGCGGCATCCCGAACCACGGAAGCAGTGCGACCCCGGCCGCAGCGGACGCGATCGTTGCGCATTCTCGGGTGCTGCGGAAATGGCGGAACGGGCCCGCCCACCGGAGTGGACGGACCCGTTCGGGATCGCGCGACTTACGCCTTGGGGGCGTTGACGTCGGCGGGGAGCGCCTTCTTGGCGGTCTCGACGATCGAGGCGAAGGTCGCCGCGTCGTTCACCGCGAGCTCGGCGAGGATGCGACGGTCGACCTCGACGCCGGCCAGGGCGAGACCCTGGATGAGGCGGTTGTAGGTGAGGCCGTTCGCACGCGACGCGGCGTTGATGCGCTGGATCCAGAGGCGACGGAAGTCGCCCTTGCGCGCACGGCGGTCGTTGTACGAGTAGACGAGGGAGTGGGTGACCTGCTCCTTGGCCTTGCGGTAGAGACGCGACCGCTGACCGCGGTAGCCCTCCGCGCGCTCGAGGATGACGCGACGCTTCTTGTGGGCGTTGACCGCCCGCTTGACTCTAGCCATTGTGCTGTTACTTCCTTACGGGGTTCTCGCGGCTCAGTGGCCGAGAAGCTTCTGGATCTTCTTCGCGTCGGCGGGCGAAACGACCTGGTCCTGGTTCAGGCGGGTCTTGCGCGACGAGGACTTGACCTCGAGGTTGTGGCGCATACCGGCCTGCTGCTTCTTGATCTTGCCGGTACCGGTGATCTTGAAGCGCTTCTTGGACCCGGAGTGGGTCTTCTGCTTCGGCATCTCGTGTTTCTCCTTGGTTCTGCCGCCGCGAGCGACGGACGGGGGTGCTGGGCCTTACGCCTCGGGGGCGTCGGCCGCCTGCGGCTCGGCGTCCGACTGAGCCGGACGCGCCTTCGCCGCAGCGCGCTGTGCATTCGCCTCGGCCTTGGCCTCGGACTTGTTCTTGAGCGGAGCGATGACCATCACCATGTTGCGGCCGTCGATCGTGGGGTTCTGCTCCACGTGGCCGAACTCGGCGACATCTTCTGCGAAACGCTGCAGGAGGCGGACGCCCATCTCGGGACGCGACTGCTCGCGACCGCGGAACAGGATCATGGCCTTGACCTTGTCGCCGCCCTGGAGGAAGCCGACTGCGCGCTTCATCTTGGTCTCGTAGTCGTGCTTGTCGATCTTGAGACGGAACCGGACCTCTTTGAGGATCGTGTTCGCCTGGTTGCGACGGGCTTCCTTCGCCTTCTGCGCGGCCTCGTACTTGTACTTGCCGTAGTCCATGATCTTGACGACCGGCGGACGCGAGTTCGGGGCGACTTCGACGAGATCGAGTTCGGCCTCCTGGGCGAGCCGCAGGGCCACCTCGATCTTCACGACGCCGACCTGCTCCCCGCCAGGACCCACGAGGCGGACCTCGGGGACGCGGATACGGTCGTTGGTACGCGGATCGCTGATGCGATTCTCCTCTGCTCAGAAAATTCTTTCTTCTGACTTCGGGAGCGGATGCTCTCGAAGACACGAGAGCGGAGATCCGACGCATTCGGCGCACACGGCGACGCACACGGCACCCTGTCCGCCGTCCCGCTTCCGCGAGACGGCCGGCCGCTTCGCTTTCGCGACGCGGCCCTACCCCCTCGCTTGCGCGAGCGGGCGGAGTGCGATCGACCCGGTAACCTTAAGCGGTATGCGCGGGTGGGAGAATCTCCACTTTCGAGTCTGACCGAAATCAGACCCGCACTAGCTTAGCAGAGGAATGCCGTGACCGGAAACACCGAGCCCGAACGCCCCCAGAACGACCACGGTCACGACGCCGGACCCGACGCCGTCGCCTCGGCGACCCGCGACATCGCGGACGTCGCGGCGGTCGAGGTCATCACGACCGCGGCCGTGCACCTCATGAGCGCCGCCGCCGTCAAGGTCGGCCTCGCCGACGATCCCGAGTCGCAGATCGACCTCGACGAGGCGCGCAAGCTCATCAACTCGCTCGCCGGACTCATCACCGCCGGCGCCCCCGAGATCAGCGACATGCACGCCCGCTCGCTCCGCGACGGCCTGCGCTCGCTCCAGCTCGCCTTCCGCGAAGCCTCGGCGATCCCCGACCCGATCGGCAAGGGGCCCGGCGAGAAGTGGACCGGCCCGGTCAGCTGACCCCGACCGGTCGGCCCAGCGCCGACCGAACCGGCGCGCCGCCGACCCCTCACCCGGGCCGCGCGGCGAGCCGGAGCCCCTGCGGGCTCTCTCGGAAGCCGGCCGCCTCGAGCGCCCGACCCGTCGGCGTGCCGAGCACGAACCGGCCGTTGGCCCGCTCGATGCGGATGCGCCCCGCTCCCCCTCCGAGCACCAGATCGGCCAGGGCGTCGGCCGCCAGAGCGAAGGCGGCCGGTTCCTCGTCGAAGACGAGCACCGTGCGCCCGCCTCGCTCGACGAAGCACACGAGCGCGCCGTCGACGAGCACCACGAACGCCCCGGCCTTGCGCGCGGGCCGCGACGTCACCCCGTCCGGCGACGCGGGCCAGGGCAGCGCCGCCCCGTAGGGATTCGCCGGATCCGTCGCCGCGAGCGCGATCGCCCCGGTCGGCCCCTGCGCACGCAGGCGATCGACGACCGCCGGTGCGGCGAACTGCGCGGCGCCGAGGCCGTCGACGAAGTAGCCCCGGCGCACCCGTCCGGCCTCCTCGAGCCGGCTGAGCGTCCTGTAGACGAGTTCGAACCCGCCCACCGGCCCCTCCTGGGCGACGGCGCCCCGCGTCACGACGCCGTAGCGCTCGAGCAGCGTCTCGCCGAGGGCGATCGCGCGGGCGGTCGGTTCGGCATCCGGCACGGGCAGGGCCGACCACCTGCCGGCTGCGGTCGGTGCGCCGCCTCGAGCGGGCATCTCGGGGCGCGGCAGCCGGCGCACGCCGCCGCGGACCCGCGGTGTCCGCGGCTTCGGCCGGTGCGCTCCCCCGCCGGCGACGAGCGCCCGCACGGGCGCCAGCGTGTCGTTGCCGACGAGACCGGCCCAGACCAGCTTCCAGAGCGCCGCCTCGAGTGCGGCGTCGTCGAGGCTGCCGACGGCCTCGGCGAGGGGCCGGAAGAAGTACCCGCCGCCGCTGCCGAGCACGGCGAGCACCTCCTGCTCAAGGGAGCCGAGCTCGACCGGCTCGGGGAGCGGCAGCGTGAGGCCGGCGCTGTCGGCGAGGTGGAGGGAGATCCAACCGTCGCCAGCAAGTTCGCCGGCGCCTGCCCAGACGACCTCGCCGGCCGCCGTCAGCTCGTCGAGGAGCGCAGGGCGGTAGTCGCGCACCCGCGCCGGGAGGATGAGGGACTCGAGCGCCGAGGCGGGCACGCGCACGCCTTCGAGATGCTCGATCGCCTCGAGCACGCCGTCGACGCCGCTGAGACCGCCGGCGGCCGGCCCGACGCGCTGCCACTCCGGGAGGAAGCGCGCGAGCTGCCGGGGCTCGACCGGCTCGATCTGCTCGCGGAGCGCGGCGAGGCTGCGCCGGCGCACCCGGTCGAGCACGTCGGCGTCGGCCCACTCCAGCCCCGACACCCCGGGGGTGAACTCGCCGTGGACGACCCGGCCGGTGCGCGCGAGCCGTTGGAGGGTCTCGTCGGCGCGAGTCGCCTCGACGCCGTAGGCGTCGATCAGCCGCTCGAGGAGGAACGGACCGTGCGTGCGCGCGAACCGCCCGACGAGGTCGCCGAGCGGGTCGGCGACGGGCTCGAGGAACGCCGGCGGGATGCCGCCGGGCAGCACCGTGCCGAGCCCGTCGCGCAGGCGCGCGGCATCCTCGACCGCGGCCCAGCGCTCACGGCCGTGCAGCTCGACCCGGATGACCCGCCCCGCGGCTTCGAGGGCCGCGGCGAGCGCGGCGGCGACCTCCGGCCCGAGGGGCGCGTCGGCATCCTCGTCGGCGTCTTCCGGGTCGAGTCGCGCCGCGAGCTCGTCGGTCGTGAGGGGGCCGAGCTCGCGCAGGAGGTCGGCGACGCCCTCGATGCCGTGACGACGGCGCTCGGGCCCGAGGTGCTGGAGCTCGCGCTCGACGCCGACGAGGAGATCGGCGTCGAAGAGGTCGCGGAAGCCGGTGTCGCCGAGCAGCTCCGTGAGGAGCCGGGGATCGAGCGCGAGGGCCGCGGCGCGGCGTTCGGCGAGGGGCTGGTCGCCCTCGTACATGAACTCGCCGACGTAGCCGAAGAGCAGCGCCTGCGCGTACGGGCTCGGCAGTTCGGTGCGCGTCTCGACGATGCGCACGCGCCGTTCGCCGATGCGCCGGGCCAGTTGCTGCAGCGCCGGGAGGTCGTAGACGTCCTGGAGGCACTCCCGCGCCGTCTCGAGCAGGATCGGGAAGTCGGGGTAGTCGGCGGCGACGTCGAGGAGTTGGGCGGCGCGACGGCGCTGCTGCCAGAGCGGCGCCCGCCGCCGCGGGTCGGGTTGCGGCAGCAGCAGCGCACGGGCGGCGCACTCGCGGAAGCGGCTCGCGAAGAGCGCGGAGTCGCTCACCCGGCTCGCGACGACGCCCGCGAGCTCGTCGGCGTCGTCGAAGCGGAAGAGCTCCGCTCCCGGCGGGTCGACGCCGGTGTCGGGCAGCCGCAGCACGATGCCGTCGTCGCCCGCGACCGCGCTCGCGTCGACGCCGAACCGCTCCTGGATGCGCGCGCCGACGGCCAGAGCCCACGGCGCGTGCACCGGCAGGCCGTACGGCGAGTGCAGCACGATGCGCCAGTCGCCGAGTTCGTCGAGGAAGCGTTCGACGAGGAGCGTGCGGTCGTCGGGCACGACGCCGGTCGCCTCGCGCTGGGCGTCGACGAGCGCGACGAGGTTGCGGGTCGCGAGGCGATCCAGCCCGCCCGCCGCCAGCATCCGCTCGGCGCCGTCGGGGTCGCGCTGACGCAGGTCGACGAGTTCGCGCGTGTACGCGCCGATCGCCTCGCCGAGCTCGGCCGGTCGGCCGAGGGTGTCGCCCTTCCAGAAGGGCACGCGGCCGGGCGCGCCCGCCGCCGGGACGACGACGACGCGGTCGTGCGTGATCTCCTGGATGCGCCAGCTCGTCGTGCCGAGCGCGAAGACGTCGCCGACGCGGGACTCGTAGACCATCTCCTCGTCGAGCTCCCCGACCCGGCGGCCGGCGCCCTCGCCCGCGAGGAAGACCCCGAAGAGGCCGCGGTCGGGGATCGTGCCGCCGCTCGTCATGGCGAGCCGGCCGGCCCCGGGGCGCGGCGTGAGGATGCCCGTGACGCGATCCCACACGAGCCGTGGCCGCAGGCCGGCGAACCGGTCGGAGGGATAGCGGCCGGCAAGGAGGTCGAGCACGGCGTCGAACGCCGAGCGCGGCAGTGTCGCGAAGGGCGCCGAGCGGATGACCGTGCGGAACCACTCGTCGGCCTGCACCGACTCGAGCGCGGCCACGACCGCGACCGTGTGCTGGGCGAGCACGTCGAGCGGGTTGCGGAGCACCCGGACGGCCTCGATGCGCCCATCGACCATGCGCTCGGCGACGACCGCGGCGTGCAGCAGGTCGGTGCGGTGCTGCGGGAAGACGACGCCGCGGCTCGCCTCCCCCACCTGATGGCCGGCGCGGCCGACGCGCTGCAGTCCGCTCGCGACCGACGGCGGCGTCGCGAGCTGCACGACGAGGTCGACCTCGCCCATGTCGATGCCGAGCTCGAGGCTCGAGGTGGCGACCACGCAGCGCAGCTCCCCCGACTTCAGCTGCGACTCGATGACGAGGCGCTCCTCCTTGCTCACCGAGCCGTGGTGGGCGCGGGCGAGGATCGGGTCGGCGCCACCGGTCTGGTTCGCGCTCGAGGCGTAGATCGCCGCGAGGCCGCCGGGGACGGGCGCGTCGGGGCGGCTCGGGCGCACGAAGTCGACGCCCTCGACCGGCTCGGAGGCATCCGGTTCGCCGCCGGGCCCGACCCGCGCGAGCGGGCGCACCTCGGACGGTGCGAGCGTCTCGGCGTCGATGCGGTCCGCCACGATCTCGTTGAGCCGGGCGGTCAGGCGCTCCGCGACGCGGCGGGAGTTGACGAACACGATCGTCGAGCGATGGGCGAGCACCTCGTCGGTGATCGCCTCCTCGACCTTCGGCCAGACTGTGCCACCCTCGCCGCGGAGGTCGCCGAGATCCTCGACGGGCACCGCCACCCGGAGGTCGAGCAGCTTGCCGGAGGTCGGCGCGACGATCGTGACCGGTCGATCGCCGCCGAGGAAGCGCGCCACCTCCTCGCGGGGGCGCACCGTCGCCGAGAGCCCGACGCGCTGCACGCGGCCGCCGGCGAGGGCATCCAATCGCTCGAGGGCGAGCGCGAGATCGGCGCCGCGCTTGGTGCCGGCGAGCGCGTGGATCTCGTCGACGATGACGACCTCGACCCCGGCGAGCGTGCGCCGCGCGCCCGACGTGAGCTGGATCGCGAGCGTCTCGGGGGTCGTGATGAGCAGATCGGGCGGATGCGTCGCGAGGCGGCGTCGTTCGTGCTGCGGGGTGTCGCCCGTTCGCACGCCGACGCTCGGCACGCGCACGTCGCCGCCGAGCCGCTCCGCGGCCGCCTGGATGCCCGCGAGCGGCGCGCGCAGGTTCTTCTCGACATCGACGCCGAGCGCCTTCAGCGGCGACACGTAGAGCACGCGCACCCCGGCCGACTCGCCGGGCGCCTCGTGGGCGAGCCGGTCGATCGCGGACAGGAACGCCGCGAGCGTCTTGCCGGAGCCGGTCGGCGCGACGATGAGCGCGTGCTCGCCGCGGCCGATGGCGGCCCACGCGTCGCGCTGCACGGGCGTCGGCGCCTCGAAGGCGCCCTCGAACCACGCGGCCGTCGCCGCGCCGAACCCGCCGATCCCCCCGGTCACGGTTCCATTCAAGCGCGCACCGCCGACGGTGCAACCCTCGGGAGCCCGACCCGCTCCCCCGCGATCTCCCGCGATCTCAGAGCTGCGCCGCGGCGCGCTCGAACGCGGCGACCGTGCGGGCCACCGCCCGCGCATCGGTGCCCGCGTTGCTCACCGAGCACCGCACTACGGCCCGCCCGTGCCACGTCGACGGGGAGGCGAACACCTCGCCCTCCTCGGCGAGCGCGGCACCGAGGGCGCGGGTGCGCTCGTCGTCGGCGAAGCCGGCGCACACCTGCGTGAAGACGACGTCGTTGCGGACCTCGAGGCCCGGAATGCGCGCGATGCCCGCGGCGATGCCCTGCGCGGCCACGACGAGGCCGTCGACGAGTCCGGCCACGCCGTCGACCCCGAGACTCCGCAGCGCCGCCCAGACCGGGACGCCGCGCGCCCGCCGTGAGAGCTCGGGCACCCGGTCGTGGGGATCGGCGTCGCCCGCGACCGCTTCGAGGTAGCTCGCGCTCAGCCCGAGGGCGCGCACCGCGGCCGTAGGATCGGCGACGATCGAGACGCCGCAGTCGTACGGCACGTTGAGCGTCTTGTGGGCGTCCGTGGACCACGAGTCCGCCGCCTCGATCCCCCGCACGAGCGCCGCGGTGCGCGGGCTCGCCCCCGCCCAGAGTCCGAAGGCGCCGTCGATGTGCACCCACGCACCCGCACGATGCGCGACGCCGATCGCGTCCTCGAACTGGTCGAACGCCCCCGAGTGCAGGTTGCCGGCCTGCAGCACCACGATCGTCGGCGACCGACCGCTCGCGAGCGCCGCCTCGAGCGCGGCGGGGTCGAGGCGCCCCTGGGCGTCGGCCGCGACTTTGCCCGGCACGCCGAGCCCGAGCATCCGCGCCGCCGAGTCGATGGTCTCGTGCCCCTCGGCGCCCGTCAGCACCCGCACCCGCGGCGCCCCGGCGAGGCCGTCGCGGGCGTCGCCGCCGGCGCGTTCGAGCACGGCGTCGCGCGCCGCGGCGAGCGCGGCGAAGCCGGCAGATCGGGAGAGCACGCGTCCGAACTCCTGTCACCTAGGCGTGCGGCAAGCCGCC
>NZ_WSTA01000043.1 GCF_009789225.1 Agromyces seonyuensis
CCGACGCGCTCGGCGGGCGCACCGGGCGCGGCGCGCACCGCCGCGGCTGACCGCCCGACGCGGCCGACCGCCCGAGGCGTGCGGGAGCCGGGATGACGCGCGGACGAGCGGGGGTCTTGGGCGGCCGGGTGCGGAACTGACATCCTGGGCGGATGACCGAGACGCTCGTCGTGCTGGTCGCCGGGCTGCTCATCGTCGCCGCGGCGGCCTCGATCGGGCCGCGCATCCGGGTCGCCGCGCCCCTCGTGCTCGTCGCCATCGGCTTCGCCGCGAGCTTCCTGCCGATGTTCGCCGACTTCGAGATCGACCCCGAGCTGATTCTCGAAGGCGTGCTGCCGCCGCTGCTCTACTCGGCGGCCGTCTCGATGCCCGCGATGAACTTCCGGCGCGAGTTCGTCGCGATCAGCGGGCTGTCGGTCTCGCTCGTCGTCGTGAGCTCCCTCGTGCTCGGCCTGTTCTTCCAGCTCGTGCTGCCCGACATCGGGTTCGCGTGGGGCGCGGCGCTCGGCGCCATCATCAGCCCGACCGACGCGGTCGCGACCGGCATCGTCAAACGGTCGCCGGCCTCGAAACGCGTCGTCGCGATCCTCGAGGGCGAGAGCCTGCTCAACGACGCCACGGCGCTCGTGCTGCTGCGCACGGCGATCGTCTCGGCCGCGGCGGCCTTCTCGTTCTGGGGCGCGGTCGGCACGTTCGCCTACTCCGTCGTCGTCGCCGTCGTGATCGGCGGGGTCGTCGGCGCCGTCAACCTCGCGATCCGCTCGCGGGTGAGCGACCCGACCGTCAACACCGTCATCTCCATCGTCGTGCCCTTCGTCGCCTCGGTGCCCGCGGAGGCGCTCGGCGCCTCGGGCCTCGTGGCCGCGGTCGTCGCCGGACTCGTGACGGGGATCCGGGCGCCGCGCGAGCTCTCGCCGCAGCACCGCATGTCGGACGAGCAGGTGTGGCGCACGATCGAACTCGTGCTGGAGGGCTTCGTCTTCCTCACGATGGGCCTCGAACTCACCGCCGTCGTGCTCGACGTGCAGCGCGACCACGCGGGCGTCGGCACGGCCGTGCTCATCGCCGCGGGCGCCTTCGTGCTCACGGTGCTCGTGCGGGCCGCGTGGGTCGCCCCGCTCGTGCGGTCGCTGAAACGCCGGTCGGAGCGCAGCGCTCGCATGCAGGAGCGGCTCGAGGGCTTCCAGGACAAGCTCGCGACCCCGGAGGGCCAGCAGGAGACGCTGGAGCGGATGCAGGAGCGCCGCGGTCCCGGTCGCGGCGGCGGGCGCAGCGGCGATCTCGACCGATTCGCCCGCCGCGTCACCCAGGGACTCGCGGACATCGAGTACTTCAAACGGGCGCCGCTCGGTTGGCGCGACGGCACCGTCATCGTCTGGGCCGGCATGCGCGGCGCCGTCACGGTCGCGGCGGCGCAGACGCTGCCGGAGAACACCCCCATGCGTTCCGTGCTCGTGCTCATCGCCTTCGCGGTCGCCGTGCTCTCGCTCGTGCTGCAGGGCGGCACCCTCGGCTGGCTGATCTCCCGCCTCGCGCCGAAGGTCGACACCGAGGCGATCGAGGCCCAGGATGCCGCCGAGCTCCGGCGGCTCATGGAACTGCTGCGACAGACCGCGATGGAGTTGCCCGAGCCCGAGGTGGACGAGCAGACCCCGCGACACGAGCGCTTCCGTGCGACGCGGACGCACCGGATCGCGGTCATCCACGCGCAGCGCAAGGTCTTGCTCGACGCCCGCGACACCGGCACCTTCGACGCCGACGTGCTCGCCGGCGCCCTCGAGAACCTCGACGCCGACGAGATCGCGATCGAACTGCGGGGGCGGTTGTCGGGCGGTTCGGCGACCTGATGGTGCGGCCGCCTCGCGCGTATTAGCAGGGTCGTCATGACGTCTGCAAGGCCCTGGGGCGATCGGCGCGCCCCGCCTAGCGTCGGAGGACGTTCACCGAGTCGGAGGACGTTCACCGAAAGGACCCCCGCCATGAGCATCGGCTTCGGCATCTTCCTGTTCGTCGTCGGCGCGATCCTCGCGTTCGCCCTCGAGATCGACGCGGGCTGGATCGACCTCGACCTCGTCGGCTACCTGCTGATGGGCGCCGGTGCGATCGTCTTCGTTCTCGGCCTCGTCTTCGCACTCCGCAAGCGCCAGTCGATCACCACCGAGCGCACCGGCGTGGATGCCTCGGGGGAGCGCGTCACGCAGCGCACCGTCGCGCGCGACGACGCCGACCCGACGCACCCCGGCCGCTGAGCCGACGGAGTCGGCAACGCGGGCAGCGACTTCTTCGCTGGTCGAGTAGCGAAGCGTATCGAGACCTGGCGAAGCGTCTGCCCCGCTGGTCGAGTAGCGAAGCTCCTGCCCCGCTGGTCGAGTAGCGAAGCGTCTGCCCCGCTGGTCGAGTAGCGAAGCGTATCGAGACCCGGCGAGGCGCCTCGCGGGGTCTCGATACGGCGCTGGCGCGCCGACTCGACCGGCGGTTTGCGGTCAGCCGATGAGGGCGGCGATGCGCGTCGGCACCGTCTCGTCCTGCAGGCTCGTCGTGTCGCCGAGCGGTCGGCGCTCGGCGAGGTCGACGAGCAGACGCCGCATGATCTTGCCCGAGCGGGTCTTCGGCAGGTCGGGCACGAGGTGGATGTCGCGCGGCTTCGCGATCGGACCGATGGCCGTCGCGACGTGGGCGCGCAGTTCGGCGAGGAGCGCGGCGCCGGAGTCATCCGCGGCGCCCGTGCTCGGCGCGACCACGAAGGCCGCGATCGCCTCGCCGGTCGTCGCATCGCTCACCCCGACCACGCCGGCCTCGCCGACGAGGGGGTGCGCGACGAGCGCCGATTCGATCTCGATCGTCGAGAGCCGGTGGCCCGACACGTTGATGACGTCGTCGACGCGGCCGAGCAGCCAGACGTCGCCGTCCTGGTCGTAGCGGGCGCCGTCGCCCGAGAAGAACCAGCCCTGCTTCCAGTAGCGGGCCCAGTACGAGTCGCGGTAGCGCTCGGGGTCGCCCCAGACGGTGCGGGCCATGCCCGGCCACGTGCCCGCGACGACGAGGTAGCCGCCCTGTCCGCGTTCGACTTCGACGCCGTGCTCGTCGACGACGCGGGCGTCCAGGCCGGGCAGTGCACGCAGCGCGGAGCCCGGCTTGAGCGTCGAGACGCCCGGCAGCGGCGCCATGATCGCGCCGCCGGTCTCGGACTGCCACCACGTGTCGACGATGGGCGCGCGGCCCTGCCCGATCTCGCGGTGGAACCACACCCACGCCTCGGGGTTGATCGCCTCGCCGACGGTGCCGAGCAGGCGGATCGTGCCGAGGTCGTGCTCGGCGGGCACGCCGTCGGGGAACCACGTCATGAGCGAGCGGATGAGCGTGGGCGCCGTGTAGTAGGTCGTCACGCCGTAGCGCTCGATGAGCTCGAAGTGCCGGCCGGGGTGCGGGGTGTTCGGGGTGCCCTCGTAGATGAGCGAGGTGACGCCGTTGAGCAGCGGGCCGTAGAGCTCGTAGGTGTGCGCCGTCACCCACGCGAGGTCGGCCGTGCACCAGTAGACGTCCTCGGGCTTCGGGTCGAAGACCTGCCAGTGCGTCGTCGCCGCGTGCACGAGGTAGCCGCCCGTGGTGTGCACGAGCCCCTTCGGCCGCCCGGTCGTGCCCGACGTGTAGATGATGAAGAGGGGCGTCTCGGCGTCGAAGAACTCGGGCTCGTGGATGCTCGGCTGCGCGTCCACGAGTTCGTGCCACCAGACGTCGCGGCCTTCGGTCCAGGGGATCTCGGGAGTCGCGTCGCCCGTGCGGCGGACGACGAGCACGTGCTCGATCGACTCGACACCGGCGACGGCCGCATCGGCGTTCGCCTTGACCGGCACCGCCGTGCCGCGTCGGAACTGGCCGTCGCTCGTGACGAGCAGCTTCGCGCCGGTGTCCTCGACGCGGAAGCGGAGGGCCTCGGCCGAGAAGCCGCCGAAGACGAGGGAGTGCACGGCGCCGATGCGCGCGATCGCGAGCGTGACGATCACGGTCTCGAGCAGCACGGGCAGGTAGACGACGACGCGGTCGCCCGCGCCGACGCCGAGGGCGGTGAGGGCGTTCGCGGCCTTCGCGACTTCGCGCTCCAGCTCGGCGTAGGTGAGGGAGCGCCGATCGCCCGGCTCGCCCTCCCAGTGGTACGCGACCCGGTCGCCGTGGCCGGCCGCGACATGGCGGTCGACGCAGTTGACGGCGGCGTTCAGCCGTCCGCCCGCGAACCATGTCGCCGCGGGCACCGAGAGCACGGGCTCGCCGGTCTCGGCGTCGGTCGCGCCGGTCGGCGCCGCCGGGCTCCAGGTGTGCGGTGCATCGTCGGGCCAGCGCTCGGCCCAGTCGAGGCGCTCGGCCTGCTCGGTCCACCACGCCACCGGGTCCGCCGCACCGGCCGAGCGCGCAACGGCGGCCCACTCGGGATGCGCGTTCGCCTGCGCGGCGAAGCCCTCGGGCGCGGGGAAGCGGCGCTGCTCGTCGAGGAGCGTGTCGATCGTCATGGCGGGGGTCCTTCGCGTCGTCGGTCGGGCCGTCGCGAGGCGCACGCGCGTGCGCTCCGTGTCGGCCCGCCGCGACCCCGTCGTCGCAGCATCCTGGATGCCATCGACGCTACGTCGCCGCCCGTCGCCCCGCCCGGTCGGCCGTCACGCCCCGTAACGCCGAGGCTCGGTGCCGACGACGCGGTCAGGCCGGGATATCGGCCCGGATGCCGAGGGCGGGCAGGACGACCGCGTCGATGACGCCGACGAGGAAGTCGCGGTCGACGGGCTTGCCCTCCAGGAGCATCCGGTTCGCCGCGAGCGCCGTCGAGAGGCCGGCGATGAGTTCGAGGTCGAGGCCCGGCTCGATCTCGCCGCGCTCGACCGCGCGTTCGAAGAGGGCGAGGTTGCGCTCGATGCGGGGCCGCACGATGGTCTCGTTCGCGGTGCGGGCGAGCTCGGGCGAGGTGGAGAGCATCGAGGCGAGCCCGGTCATGATGCGGAGCTTGCGCTGCCCGTCGTCGATGGAGTGCGGCTTGATCTGCGAGACGAGGTCCTCGCGGAGCGAGCCGGTGTCGGGCAGCGGCGCGTCGCGGTCGCCGACCTTGAGGCAGGCGACGGCGTCGATCACGAGTTCGGCCTTGGAGGGCCAGCGGCGGTAGAGGGTCGCCTTGCCGGCCTTGGCGCGGGTGGCGACCATGTCGACCGTCATGCGGTCGTAGCCGGTCTCGGCGAGCACGTCGAGGGCGGCGTTGAGGATCTCGGGGTCGCGCGTGTGGTCGCGCTTGCGCCCCGGTCGTGCGGGGGCGGTGTCGAGCTGCGTCATTGCGGCCGACTCCTTTCGCTGTCCGGATGACCGTACCCGGGTTCCCCGGCGGGGGCGCCCGTGCAACGCTGTATGTGAACACCTTAGTTCAGGAACCTGTGAGTTCTGGAACTGTTGGGTTCCGAAACGTGGAAGTTCCGTATAGAGTCCCCGTCATGACTTCCACCGCATCGACCCCCGTGGTCGCTCCGCCGGCGAGCACCGCCCCGAACTCGCGCCGTTGGTGGACCCTCGGCGTCGTCGCGCTCGCCCAGCTCATGGTCGTGCTCGACTCCACCGTCGTGAACATCGCACTGCCCGCCGCGCAGGCCGACCTCGGCTTCAGCGACGGCGACCGGCAGTGGGTGATCACCGCCTACTCCCTCGCCTTCGGCAGCCTCCTGCTGCTCGGCGGGCGCCTCTCCGACCTCATCGGGCGCAAGCGCACCTTCCTCATCGGACTCGTCGGCTTCGCACTCGCCTCCGCCGCGGGCGGCGCCGCCGCGTCCTTCGAGATGCTCGTCGCGGCCCGCGCCGTCCAGGGCGCATTCGGCGCGCTGCTCGCCCCGACCGCACTCGCCGTGCTCACCACCACGTTCACGGTGCCGAAGGAGCGCGCCCGCGCCTTCGGCGTGTTCGGCGCCATCGCCGGCGCGGGCGGCGCGATCGGCCTGCTGCTCGGCGGCGTGCTCACCGAGAACTTCGACTGGCGCTGGAACCTCTACATCAACGTCGGCATCGCCGCCGTCGCCTTCGTCGGGGCGATGTTCCTCGTGCAGAACGTGCACCGCACCGGCCCGCGCCCGAAGCTCGACGTCCCCGGCACCGTGCTCGTCTCCGCCGCACTGTTCTCCCTCGTCTACGGCTTCTCGAACGCCGAGACGGAAGGCTGGGACTCGCCCCTCACGTGGGGCTTCCTCGCCGCTTCGGGCATCCTGCTCGTCGTCTTCGTGCTCTGGCAGCGCCGAGCATCCCACCCGCTGCTCCCGCTGCCGATCGTGCTCGACCGCAACCGCGGCGCGGCGTACCTCTCGGTGCTCATCGCCGGTGCCGGCATGTTCGGCATCTTCCTGTTCGTCACGTACTACCTGCAGGCCTCGCTCGGCTACACCCCGATCCAGACCGGTCTCGCGTTCCTGCCGATGATCGCGATGCTCGTGCTCGCGGCGCAGCTCGGCACGAACCTGCTCGTGCCGCGATTCGGGCCGAAGGTGCTCGTGCCGATCGGCATGCTGCTCGGCGCGACCGCCATGATCTGGATGTCGCACAACGACCTCGACAGCTCCTACGTGCTCGACATCATGCCCCCGCTTATGCTCGCGGGCTTCGCGATGGGCACGATCATGCCGGCCTCGATGCAGACCGCGACCCTCGGGGTCGACCGCGAGTTCGCGGGCGTCGCCTCGGCGACCGTGAACACGAGCCAGCAGGTCGGCGGCTCGATCGGCACCGCACTGCTCAACACGCTCGCCGCGACGGCCGCGACCGATTACCTCGCGGCCCACACCCCGCCGAGCGCGGCCGTCGCCGCCGATGCGGCTCTGCACAGCTACGACGTCGCGTACTGGTGGAGCGCCGGATTCTTCCTCGTCGGCGCGGTCATCGCGGCCGCGCTGTTCCGCCGGCGCGGTCACGGACTCTCGCTCTCCCACGACGCCCCGGCCGCCGCCGAGCCGGTGATCGCCCACTGACCCGGTGAACCGAGCGCCGGCCCCGATCGCATCCCGAACCCGGATGCCGCCGTGGCCGGCGCCTCGTCCGTCGACGGCCGGCGCCTCGCGGCGAGCGGTCGGCGATGCCAGGATGACCGGCGAGGCCGGCCCCGCAGGGCGGCCGGAACCGGAGGAAGGCGGGCGGCATGATCATCGAGACGCCGGAGGTCGAGGGGGCCGACGGGGCCGTCGGCGAGATGTACGACGACGACCTGCGCCACCACGGCATGGTGTTCGCCCACACCCGGGCGATGGCGGTGAACCCGGAGGCCCACGCCGCGTTCGAGGCGCTCATCGGGGCGATCGTGCCCTCGATCGGGAAGCGCACCTACGAACTCGTGACCCTCGCCGCCGCGCGGGCGATCCCCTCCCCGCACTGCCTCCTCGCCCACGGGGAGAAACTCCGGCGGATGGGCGACTACGACGACGGCCAGCTCGAGCGCATCGCCCGCGACTACCTCGACGCCGGCCTCGAGCCCGCCGACCTCGCCGTCATGGCGTTCGCCGAGAAGCTCTCGCTCGACCCGCTCTCGATGACGGACGTCGATTCGCAGCGCCTCCGCGACGTCGGCTTCACCGACCGGCAGATCGTCGACGTCGCGCTCGCCGCGGGCGTGCGCAACTTCTTCTCGCGGGCGATCAACGCGCTCGCGGTGCCGGTCGAGGAGGTCCCGGGCACCCCCGAACCCCTCGTCGACGCCCTGCTCTCCCCGCTCCTCGACTGACCGGCCCCGCCCCGCCCGTCCCTGCCTCCCCCATTTCCCGAGTGGGTAGGTACTGCGGGTCCGGGCCGCCGTGCACCCGCAGCACCTACCCACTCGCGGAAGATGATGGGGCGGGGATGGGCGCCGGATCCCGCCCGGCATCCTGGACGGCGGGGGCGTGGCGTGGCTACCGTGGGGCACTCAAGGGGATCAGCGCGAGCGAAGGGATTCGCATGTCGAACCGCACGGAGACCCGTTCGTCGCTGCCCATGCCGGAACGGCGGCCCGAGAGCGGCGGGCGCCGAGCGCGCCCCGCACGACCGAAGCGCGCCTCGATCGCCGCCTGGGTGCAAGGGCTCGGTCGCAACCGGGCGGGCGCGATCCTGCTGCTCGCCGCGACGGTCATCGCGATCATCTGGGCGAACGTCGGCGGCGACGCCTACGACCACTTCTGGGAGACCGAGCTGACCATCGGCGTCGCCGACTTCCAGCTCCACTTCTCGTTGCACGCGCTGGTCAACGACGCGCTCATGGCACTGTTCTTCTTCACGGTCGGGCTCGAGGTGCGCCGCGAGTTCTCGATCGGCGAGCTCACGAGCTGGCGGCGCGCGATGGTGCCGGTGTTCGCGGCGGTCGCCGGGCTCGCCGTGCCCGCACTGCTCTACGTGCTCGTCGCGATGGGCAGCGGCTACGAGCACGCCTGGGGAATCGTGATCTCGACCGACACGGCGTTCCTCGTCGGCGCACTCGCGCTCGTCGGGCCCAGAGTGCCGGGCCGCCTGCGGGTCTTCCTGCTCGCACTCGCCGTCGTCGACGACATCGGGGCACTGTCGATCATCGCGTTCGTCTACACCGAGGACTTCAACCCGCTGCCCCTGCTCCTGGCCGCGATCGGGCTCGCGGGGGTCTACTTCACGCGCTACCTCCCCACCTCGCGCGGCCCCGTCTACGCGACGCTCGCCATCGCCGTCTGGCTGTGCTTCCTCGCCTCCGGCGTGCATCCGACCCTTGCGGGCGTCGCGATCGCGCTGCTCATCCCCGTCTACCGGCCGAATCGGCGCGACGTCGAGCACGCGCTCGAGCTCGCGCGCACGTTCCGGCAGTCGCCGAACACCGAGTACGCGCGCCAGGCGGCGAACAGCCTGCGCGAGTCGATCTCGATCAACGAGCGGCTGCAGAGCGCGTGGGACCCCTACATCGCCTACGTCGTGCTGCCGCTGTTCGCGCTCGCGAACGCCGGGGTGAAGCTCAACGGCGAGATCCTGGCGGGTGCGGCCGGCTCCGCCGTGACGTGGGGCATCGTGATCGGCCTCGTCGTCGGCAAGTTCGTCGGCGTCTGGGGTGCGAGCGGGCTCATGCGCGCGTTCAAGGTCGGCGAGTTCGGGCCGGGGCTGACACCCAGCCGGATGGCGGGCGGCGCCGCACTCTGCGGCATCGGGTTCACGATCTCGCTCTTCATCGTCGACCTCGCGATCGACGACGAGAACGTGCAGAACGAGGCGCGGGTCGGCGTGCTCGCGGCCTCCCTCATCGCGTTCGTCGTCGCGACGATCATCTTCCGCATCTCCGACGCCCGCACGCCCATGGCGCGGAGCGGCGAGACCCTCCAGCGCCCGGTCGACCCGAAGCGCGACCACGTGTTCGGATCGCTCGACGCCCCCTACGAGATCGTCGAGTACGGCGACTTCCAGTGCCCGTTCTGCCTCAAGGCCTCCGGCTCCATCCAGGAGGTGCACGACGTGCTCGGCGATCAGCTCCGCTACGTCTGGCGGCACGCGCCGCTCGTGTCGGTGCATCCGAACGCGCTCGCCGCGTCCGAAGCGGCCGAGGCCGCGGCGCGGCAGGGCAAGTTCTTCGAGATGGAGCGAGCGCTCTTCGCCGACCAGGATCATCAGATGCCGGGCGACATCATGCACCGCGCGGCGGAGATCGGCCTCGACGTCGACCGCTTCGAGCACGACCTCATGAGCCCCGAAGTCGCCGGCCGCGTCCGCGACGACGTGCTCGACGCGGAGGCGATGGACATCACCTCGACGCCGACGCTCTTCGTGAACGGCAAGCGGCTGCACGGACCGTTCGACGCCCGCTCGCTGATCCGGGCGCTCGGCGCCGAGGACGAGCCCGGGCGCGAGTCGTCCTGATCGGGATCGCACGATTCCGCCCCGGGCGGAGCGAGGCGCGCGCCCCGCGTCGGCAGCACGGAATGGAACGGAGAAGCGGGGATGGAACTCGGTCTGGCTGGGCGAACGGCGTTGGTCACGGGCGCGGGGCGGGGCATCGGCCTCGCGATCGTCGAGGCGTTCGTCGCCGAAGGGGCGCGGGTGGTCGCCGTCTCGCGGCGCGCGACGCCGCGGATCGAGGAGCTCGTCGCGGCGGGCTCGGTGCGCTTCGTCGCGCTCGACCTGACCGACGCGGACGCCGGGGAGCGGCTCGCGGCGGCTGCGGGCGACGTGGTCGACGTGCTCGTCAACAACGCGGGCACCGCGCCGGCCCGGCCGGACGGCTTCGCGTCGATCACCGATGCGGACTGGGCGACGACGATGGCGTCGAACCTGTTCTCGGCCGTGCGCGTCACGCGTGCGCTGCTGCCGAAGCTCGGCGCCGGTGCGGCGATCGTGAACGTCGTCTCCGAGAACGCGCAGCTCGCCGACCCGCTCGTGATGGATTACAGCGCCGCGAAGGCCGCGGAGCTCTCGTTCACGAAGAGCCTGTCGAAGGAGCTCGGGCCGCGAGGCATCCGCGTCAACGCCGTGAGCCCCGGTCCCGTCGCGACGGACCTCTGGATCGGCGCCGGCGGGGTGGCCGACACGGTCTCCTCAGCCGGAGGCGGCGATCCGGCAGCGGTCGTCGCCGGCGCGGAGCAGGCGATGCCGACGGGACGGTTCACGCAGCCCGCCGAAGTCGCGAACGTCGTCGTCGCGCTCGCGAGCCCGGCGTTCGGCAACGTCACCGGCAGCGAGCTCGTGATCGACGGCGGGATGCGCCCGACGATGTGAGGAGCATCCGCTCGAGGGCTCACGCCCAGCGGCGGATCGCCCACTTCTCGAAGACGCCGACGAGGGCGTCAGTGACCTTGCCGAGCACGGCGAGCAGGATGATCGCGAGGAAGATGCGGTCGATGCGGCCGTTGTTGCCCGAGTCGACGAGCAGGAAGCCGAGGCCCATCGAGCTCGCGATGAGCTCGGCGGCGACGAGGAAGAGCCACGCCTGCGCGAGCGCGAGCCGCAGGGCCGAGATCACCGAGGGCACGACGGCGGGCAGCTGCACGGTCGTGAAGAGCCGCAGGCCGGTGAGGCCGAAGGTGCGGCCCGCCTCGAGCAGCTGGCGGTCGACGTGCCGCAGCGCCGCGGCGACGATCGTGTAGACGGGGAAGAACGCGCCGATCGCGATGAGGATGATCTTCGATTCCTCGCCGATCTTGAACCACAGGATCAGGAGCGGCACCCACGCGAGCGAGGGCACGGCGCGGATCGCGCCGAGCGTGGGGGAGAGCAGGATGTCGCCGAGCTTCGAGAGCCCGACGACGGCGCCGATCGCGAGGCCGAAGGCGGCGCCGAACGCGAAGCCGATGAAGACGCGCTGCGTCGAGATCGCGACGTAGAGGCCGAGCAGGCCGCGCTGGGCGAGGTCGACCGAGGCGAGCCACACCATCTCGGGGCTCGGCAGCATCGACACGGGCACGGCGCCGGAGGTTGAGACGACCTGCCACGTGACGAGCAGGACGATGGGGATGAGGGCGCCGCCGAGGATGCGGAACCAGCGCCGGTCGACGAGCCGGCGCGGTGCGCCGCCCGTCGGCGGGGTGACGGATGCCTCGCGCCCCGCGCCGCGGCCGGCGGCCACGGACGTCACCGGTCCGTTGGCGGCGACGCGGATCTCGTCGCCGTCGTGGATCGCGGCGCCGGTGGAGAGGTGGGGCTGCGAGGCATCCGTCATGTTCGTCACTCCTCGAAGCGGCCCGGGTCGGCGGCGGTCGCGAACTCGTCGTTCACGATCGTGGCGAGCGCGTCGTCGACCTGCTCCTGAGAGGCGACGTCGCCGAGCTCGACGAAGGTCGGGCCGATCTTCTCGAGGACGGCGACCTGGTCGTCGCCGGGGATGCCGGAGACGTCGAGGTTCGAGCGCTCGGTGATGACCTTGGTGGCGACGGCCTCGTCGAGACCGGCGACCTCGGCGAGGATCGCCGCGGTCTCCTCGGGGTTCTCCTGCGCCCACTCGCGAGCGTGCTCGTACGCGTCGACGACGGCCTGGGCGACCTCGGGCTTGTTCTCGATGAAGTCCTCGGTGGCGTTGAGGAAGCCGTAGGAGTTGAAGTCGACGTTGCGGTAGAAGAGCGTCGCGCCCGACTCCTCGGCGCCGGCCATGATCGGGTCGAGGCCCGCCCAGGCGTCGACGGAGCCGTTCTGGAGGGCGGCCCAGCCGTCGGCGTGCTGGAGGTTCTGCACGGTGATCTCGCTCGGGTCGACGCCCTCGGCTTCGAGCGACTGGAGGAGGAAGAAGTAGGGATCGGTGCCCTTGGTGGCGGCGACCTGCTTGCCCTTGAGGTCTTCGACCGACTCGACGCCGGTGCCGTCGACGGTCACGAGAGCGGACCACTCGGGCTGCGAGTAGATGTCGATGACCTGGATGGGCGAGCCGTTCGAGCGCGCGAGGAGCGCGGCGGAGCCGGCCGTGGAGCCGACCTCGATCGCGCCGGCGCGCAGCGCCTCGTTGGCCTTGTTGGAGCCCGCGGACTGGGTCCACGTGACGTCGAGGCCGAGGTCCTCGAGCCAGCCCTGGTCCTTGATGACGAGGGAGAGCGGGTTGTAGGTCGCGAAGTCGATCGAGAGCGTCTGGCCTTCGAGCGAGACGGCCTCGCCGCTCGCGGGGGCGTCGGCCTCGGCGGCGGGGGCGCCTTCGCCCGCGACGCAGCCCGTGAGGGTGAGCGCGAAGGCGGCGGTCGCCGCGGCGACGGCGGCGATGCGGGTGGTGCGTCGGAACATGGGATGCCTCTCGGGACGGATGCGTCGGGGGACCGGTGCTGGTGGACCGCAGCCGGCCGGACTGCTGCTGCCGGTTCTGGTGCGGTGGTGCTCGACGGTACCGAGCGGCGGCCGAGGTGTCAGTTCGGGCCGATACAGGGGGTAACACTGGCGGCCGAAGGGCCGGTCGGCACTGGAATCGCACTGGGAGCGCCCCCAGTCCGGGGGCATTCCGTGAGGATCGGTCATTCGGCCCGGTTCCGCCGTGCTCTACTGGGCTTCGGGGTGCATCGCGGCTCTCCTGTTCCCGTTACCGCTCACAGGGCCGCCGAGGCCCTGCGTCACGCTCAGAGGTGCCCGTGCCTGCATCCCTTCTCCGTCGTTCGCGCGCGCTCGTCGCCGCGACCGTCTTCGCGCTCGCCCTCGGCCTGGGGGTGACGGCGACCGCTCCGGCGTACGCCGCGGACACCACCGCGCCGAGCAAGCCGAGCAGCCTCACGGCCGCCTTCTACGGCGGCCTCGGCACCGTGCTCTCGTGGGGCAAGGTCTCCGCGAGCGATCTCGCCGAGTACCGGGTCTACCGCTCGACCTCCTCGTCGATGACGACGTCGAACAGCACGCTCGTCACCACGACGACGGCGCTGAAGATCACCGACGCGGGCGCGGTGGCGGGCACGAAGTACTGGTACGCCGTGGCGAGCGTCGACACGTCCGGCAACGCGTCGGGCCTCTCGAGCACGAAGTCGATCACGGCGACCGACGCGGCCAAGCCCTCGACCCCGTCCTCCCTCAAGGCGACCGCAGGCACGGCGGGCATCGCGCTGGACTGGAAGGACAACTCGGAGCTCGACCTCGCGGGCTACACGGTGAGCCGCGGCACCTCCTCGAGCGGCCCCTGGACCGTCGTCTCCTCGCTCTCGGTGAACTCGGCGTACACCGACACGACCGCGCCGGTCGGCGTGAAGTCCTACTACCGCGTCACCGCGCGCGATCTCACGGGCAACCTGTCGGGCTACGCCTCCGCCAACGCGACGCGCACCGGCACGCTGCCGCCCGCCCAGGCCCCGGGCGCCCCGACCGGCTTCGCCGCGAAGCTCTCCTCGAACGTCCCCGTCCTCTCGTGGGGCGCGGCGACGGGCGCGACCTCCTACACGCTCTCCCGCGCGACGTCGCCCGAGGGACCCTTCACCACGGTCGCATCCGGCCTGACCGGCACGTCGTACACCGACGGCGCCGCCCCGGCCCGCGCGACCGCCTACTACTCGCTCGTCGCGGTCAACGCGGTCGGCGCCTCGACCGCCGTGACCGCCTCCATCGAGGTGCCCGGCGACACCACCCCGCCCGCGAACCCGCGCAGCCCGAAGGCGACCGTCATCGTCGCCGGCGGCATTGGCGTCTCGTGGGCCGCGAACACCGAGAAGGATCTCGCCGGGTACCTCGTGCTGAAGCGCGACAAGGAGCGCGGCGGCTACTTCCCCTACCTCGGCACCGCCGAGGCGCCCTACCCCCTCACCTCCTTCACCGACCCGACCGTCATCGAGGGCACCGTCGGCTACTTCCGCATCGAAGCGGTGGATGCCAGCGGCAACGTCTCCGAGGGGTACGTCGCCGTCACGGCGAACCACCCGAACGTCAAGCCCGCGACTCCGTCGTCGCTCAAGGTGACGCAGGACCCGATCGCCGGCCTCGCCCTCGCCTGGAAGGCCCCCGCCGACCTCGACCTCGCCGGCTACACCGTCTACCGTTCGACCGGTTCGACGAACGCGTGGGCGCTGCTCGACAACATCGTGCTCGGCACCGGTCCGGCGACGCCCGCGTACCGCGACACCAGCGCGCCGAAGGGCGTCGTGTCCTACTACCGCGTCGTCGCCGTCGACGCGGTCGGCAACGTCTCGTCGTACTCCTCGACCGTCTCGGGCACCTCGCTCACGACGCCCATCCCGATCGTCTACGAGGAGACCGTGCTGACGGTCGGCGCTGACAAGCAGTTCCAGACCATCGGGGCGGCCCTCGCCGAGATCCCGCGCAACAACCTGCGCCGCTACCGCATCGACGTCGACCCGGGCACGTACGACGAGGTCGTCCGCATCCGCTCCGGCTACGTCACCGTGCACGGCACCGGCGCGAGCCCCGCCGACACGGTCATCGCCTCCGCGCAGGCCTCTGGGTCGCCCGACCCCGCCGAGCCCGGCGAGACGCTCGGCACCGCCGGCAGTGCCGTCGTGCGCATCGACGACACCGCGAACGACGTGACGCTGCGCAACCTCACGGTCGCCAACACGTTCGACGAGGCCGCGCACCCCGAGATCGAGAGCCAGCAGGCCGTCGCGCTCCGCGTCGAGGGCGACCGCTTCGTCGGCGACACGATCCGCCTGATCGGCAACCAGGACACCCTGCTCGCCGACACCCCGCGCCCGACCGCGCGCGTGCGCCAGTACTACGTCGACAGCTACATCGAGGGCGACGTCGACTTCGTCTTCGGCGCCGCGAACGCCGTGTTCGACCGCGTGACGTTCCGCGCGCTCGACCGCTCCAAGGCCAACAACGGCTACGTCACCGCCGCCTCGAGCGACGAGGGCAGCAAGTACGGGTTCCTCATCTGGGACTCCAAGATCGTCAGCGACGCGGCGGACGGCACCGTCAACCTCGGCCGCCCGTGGCACCCGTCGGCCGACCCCGACGCCCAGGGCTCCGTCGTCGTCATGCACACGTGGCTCCCGTCGGCCATCGACACGGCCGCGCCGTGGGACGAGATGAGCAGCCGCAACTCCGCCGGCGAATCCGTGCTCTTCCCATGGACCACGGGCCGCTTCTTCGAGTACGGCAACGTCGGCCCCGGCGCCGCCGTGAACGAACTGCGCCCGCAGCTCGCCGAGAAGGAGGCCGCGAAGCTCACGCCCGCCGTGCAGCTCGCCGGCTCCGACGGCTGGAACCCCGTGGTCGCCGCCGCCGACGTCGCCCCGGCGACCCCGACCGGCCTCGTCGCCGCGACCGACACGCGCCTCGTGAACCTCGCCTGGGCCGACGACGAGTCGGCCGCCGTGGTCGGCTGGAACGTCTACCGCGCCGACGGCGACGGCGCTTTCGCGAAGATCGCGTCGACGGATGCCGCGGAGTACGCGGACTCGACCGTCGCCACGGGCGGCGCCTACCGCTACCTCGTGACGGCTGCGACGCGCTCCGGCCTCGAGTCGGCCCCGAGCGGCGAACTCGCCGTGACGGTGGCCGTCGCCGAGCACGCCGCCGACTTCATCGTCGACCCGGCCGCAGCCCCGTCGGCGACGACCTTCCCGACGCTCGCCGCGGCCCTCGCCGCCGTGCCCGCCGGCACGAGCGTCGACCCGACCGTCATCGAGCTCGTCCCCGGCCGCTACGCGGGCGAATACGTCACCGTGACGAAGCCGAACACGATCATCCGCGGCGCGGGCTCCGACGCCTCGGCCGTCGTCATCACGGGCGACCGCGCGTCGGGCACGCCGACCGGCGAGGTCGTCGACGGCGTCGCGCAGACCTACGGCACCTCGGGCAGCGCCTCGATGGTCATCACGGCCAACGACGTGACGCTCGAGGGCCTCACGGTCGAGAACGCGTACGTCGAGGGCACCTACTCGAACGGCCAGGCCGTCGCGCTCCGCACCACGGGCGACCGGCTCCGGCTCGAGGGCGTGCGCCTCATCGGCAACCAGGACACGTTCTACGCGAACTCCGCCGGCCGCACGGTCGCGGCGCGCGTCTACGTGCACGACAGCTTCATCGAGGGCGACGTCGACTTCGTCTTCGGCCGCGCGACCGTCGTCATGGATGCCTCGACGCTGCACATCGTCGACCACGGTACGAACCCGAACGGCGCCGTGACGGCTGCGAGCACCAACGTCGCGAACCCGTTCGGCTTCCTCATCACGGGCTCGCGCATCATCGGCGACGCCCCCGACGGCAGCCAGAACCTCGGCCGCCCGTGGCAGCCCGGCATCTCCCAGCCCGACGGCACGTCGGTGCGCGACGTCGACGCGATCGCCCAGGTCGTCGTGCGCGACACCTGGCTCGGCCCGGTCGTCTCGCAGACCGCGTGGGTCGACATGGTCAACTCGGGCGTCAACACGACGTGGCAGAGCGCGCGCTTCGCGGAGTACCGCAACGCCGGCCCGGGCGCCGCGCCCGAGTCCGCGACCCGCGCCCAGCTCACCGACGAGGCTGCGGCCGGCTACACGGCCGAGGCCTACCTCGCCGGCGCGGACGGCTGGAACCCGGTGTCCGAGCGCGCGACCGACGCGGCACCCGCCGCCGTGGCCGGCCTCACCGCGACCGGCGGCGACCGCCGCATCGGCCTCGACTGGGCCGACGGCGCCGAGGTCGACGTCGTGGGCTACCGGGTCTACGCGGGCGACACGGCCGACTTCGTCGCCGACGACGCCTCGCTCGTCGCCGAGGTCGCCTCCTCCGACTTCCTCGAGGAGTTCGAGTCGAACGGTCTCACGCGCTACTACCGCGTCGTCGCCCTCGACCTCGCCGGCAACGCCTCGGCCGCGTCCGACGCGGTCGGCGCCACGACCGCCGTGCCCCCGCTCGTGGCCGACCTCACGGTCGCCGCGGACGGTACGGGCGACTTCACCACGGTGCAGGCGGCGCTCGCCGCGATCCAGGCGGGCACGGCATCCGCACCGAAGGTCGTCGTGGTCGAGCCCGGCACGTACCGCGAGGTCGTCAACTCGGCCAAGCCCTACGTCTGGCTCGTCGGCGCGACCGGCGACCCGCGCGACGTCGTCATCACGTTCGACAACGCGAACGGCACGGCGGCCTCGGCCGCGACCTGCCCGTTCGTCACGACGACCGCGACGTGCGGCACCGGCGGCAGCGCCACCGCGACGTTCAGCGGCGGCGGCGTGCAGGTGCGCGATCTCACCATCGCGAACACCTTCGACCGTGCCGCGAACCCGACGATCACGAACACGCAGGCCGTCGCGCTGCGCGCGCTCGGCGACCGCCAGGTGTTCTCGAACGTGCGCCTCCTCGGCCACCAGGACACCCTGAACGCCGACGCGAGCGGCAACATCTCGGCCGACGGTTCGGGCTACCCGCGCCAGTACTACGTCGACAGCTTCATCGAGGGCGACGTCGACTTCGTCTTCGGCCGTGCCAACGCGGTCTTCGAGCGGGTCTCGTTCCACGCGCTGGAGCGCAACGGCGGCGCGGTCTTCGCCCCGTCGACCGCGAGCAAGGCGAAGGGCTACCTCGTCGTCGACAGCCGCTTCACGAGCGACGGCGACGGCTTCGCCCTCGGCCGCCCGTGGCGCGGCTGGAGCGACGGCGGCAACGACGACTCGCGCGGCCAGGTCGTCATCCGCGACTCGGCGATCGGCGCCGGGTTCGTCACCGCCCACCCGTGGATCGACATGTCGCCGCTCGTGTGGACCGACGGCCGCTTCGCGGAGTACCGCAACACCGGTGCCGGCGTCGCCGCCTCGGCGGACCGCCCGCAGTTGACCGCCGAGCAGACCGAGTCGGCGACGCCGCAGGCGTGGCTGGCCGGTTCCGACGGCTGGGCGCCGTTCCTGCCCGCGGATGCCACCGCGCCGCGCACCCCGTCGGGCCTGACGGCCTCGGCGGCGAGCGGCAAGGTCTCCCTCGCCTGGGACGGCGCGACCGAGTCCGACGTCGTCGGCTACCGCGTCTACCGCGACGGTGCGCTGCTGACGACGACGGAGGCCGCGCGCTTCGCCGACGAGACCGTCATCGACGGCAACGCCTACGCGTACGCCGTGCAGGCCGTCGACCGCGCGGGCCGCGCCTCGGCGATCAGCTCCTCGGTGAGCGCCACGCCGACGCTCCGCGTCGACGCGACGGTCGCCGCCGACGGCAGCGGCGATTACACGTCCCTCGCGGCCGCGATCACGGCGGCCTCGACGGGCTGGGTCATCCAGGTCGAGCCGGGCACGTACGCCGGCACGACCGTCGTGTCGAAGGCCGTGACGATCGTCGGCACGGGCGACCCGTCGGCGGTCGTGCTCACCAATGCGACGACGACGGCGACGCTCTCGATCACCGCGGCGGGCGTCACGGTCCGCGGCCTGACGGTCGAGAACGCCTCGGCATCGGGCACCGCCCCGGCGCTCTCGATGACCGCGGACAAGACGCTCGTGCAGGATGCGGTGATCTCGAGCACCGCCAACCGCACGGTCTTCGCCGACACGACGTCGAACCTCACCGCGGCCCGCCAGCTCATCACCGGCTCGACGATCATCGGCGGCAACGACGTCTTCCTCGGCCGCGCGACGCTCGTCGTGCACGACAGCGTCATCCGACCGCGCACCAACGGCACCGTGCTGACGCCGTCGACCGCCGAGAACCAGCGCGGCTTCCTGCTCATCGACTCCACGATCGACACGGGCGCCGGGGCGAACGTGCAGCTCGGCCGCCCCTACCGCGCGTGGGCCGACACGATCACGCCGAAGTCCGTCGGACAGGCGGTCGTGCGCGGCACCGAGCTCGGCGCGGGCGTCAAGACGGCGCAGCCGTGGGGCACCGGCCCGGCGCAGGAGCCGTGGACGCTCGGCCGCCTGGCCGAGTACGGCAACACCGGCGCGGGCGCCGGCACGGGCCCGACCCGGCCGCAGCTCTCGGCGATCGACTCGC
Organism: Agromyces seonyuensis; assembly: GCF_009789225.1. Lineage (GTDB taxonomy): Bacteria > Actinomycetota > Actinomycetes > Actinomycetales > Microbacteriaceae > Agromyces > Agromyces seonyuensis. The sequence continues at coordinate 19,297 of NZ_WSTA01000043.1, forward strand.
TCGACGCGACCGCCGCCGCGTGGCTCGGCGCCGCGACCTGGTACCCGTCGATCGCGGACCCGGCGACGCCCGCCGACATCGAGGCCCCGGCCGCGGTGACCGGGCTCGTCGCAGCGCCGCTCGACCGCGGTGCGGCGCTGACCTGGAACGCCTCGGCCTCCGCCGACGTGGCCGGGTACCGCGTGCACCGCGTCACCGGCACCACCGCGAACACGGCCGCCTCGACGCTCGTCGCGACCGTGACCGAGCCGGCCTTCACGGATGCCGGCCTCGCCAACGCGTCGACCTACACGTGGGCGATCGTCCCCGTCGACGGCGCGGGCAACCTCGGCCAGGCCGTGATCGTCACGGGCGTGCCCGACGACGGGCTCGCCCCGGCCGCCCCGACGGGCGTGAGCGCCGCCGGCGCCTTCACTCGGGTGACCGTGTCGTGGGCGGCCAATGCCGAGCCGGATGTCGTCGGCTACGCCGTGCTCCGAGACGGCGAGCGCATCGGCACGACCGACGCCGCGACGCGCACGTTCGGCGACGCGGGCCTCGTCAACGGCACCGGTTACGCCTACTCGGTCGTCGCGATCGACGCGTCGGGCCTCGAGTCGGCCCCGTCGGCGCCCGTCACCGGCACCCCGGTCGACGGCGACGGCACCCCGCCGTCCGCCCCGACCGCGCTCTCGACCGTGCTCGGCAAGGGCAGCGTCACCGTCCGGTGGACCGGCTCGCCCGACGTCGACGTCGCCCAGTACGCGGTGCGCCGCGGCGGCGCGACGCTCGGCACGGTGCCGGCCGGCACGACCTCGTTCACCGACACGACGGCGCCCGTCGACGTCGCCGCGACGTACACGGTCGTGGCCGTCGACGCCGCGGGCAATCCGTCGAGCCCCGCGACGCCGGTCACCGTCATCCCGATCGCGGTCGACGTCGTCGTCGCGGCCGACGGCACGGGCGACGTCACGACGCTGCAGGCGGCCTTCGGTGCCGCGGGCCGGAGCATCCTCGTCATGCCGGGCACCTACACGGGCACCTCGTCGCACACGAACGGCCAGCGGATCACCGGCGCGACCGGCGACCCCGCGGACGTCGTGCTGACGGCGCCCGGCGCCGGACCGACGCTCACGATCGCCGGCGCCGACTGGCGCATCGAGGACGTGACCGTGCAGTCCGTGCCCGCGACGGCCGGCGGCGCTGCGACCGCGGTCGCCGTCAAGAACGGCGACCGGCAGGTGTTCGAGCACGTGCGGATCCTCGGCGACCAGAAGGCCTTCACGGTGAGCACCGCGAACACGTCGACGTACTCGCGCATCTACGTGCACGACTCGTACCTCGAGGGCGGCAGCGACCTCGTCGTCGGCCGCGCGGTCACCGTCATCGACGACTCGCGCATCCACGTGCTGCGCGGCGGCCCGTCGATCCTGGAGTCGTCGATCATGCCCGGCTCCGCCTTCGGCTTCCTCGTCAACGACAGCGTCATCACGGCGGACGCCTCCGCGGCGGCCGGCTCGGTCTACCTCGGCCGCCCGTACCCCGAGACGACCGGCGTCAGCCCGCAGGTCGTCGTGCGCGGCACCGAGCTGCCCGCCGCGATCAACGCGACCCAGCCGTGGAAGGACTGGAACGCCGCCACGCCGTGGACGCTCGGCCGGTTCTTCGAGTTCGGCAACACCGGCCCCGGTGCCGGCCTCGGCGCGAACCGCCCGCAGCTGACCGACACGACCGCCGCCGACTTCACCGTCGAGAAGTACCTCGCCGGCACCGATGGATGGAACCCCGCCCGATGAACCGCACCGCCCGCACCCCGTTCCTCCGTCGCGCGGCCGTCCGCGTCGCCGCGATCGCCGCCGCCGCGGTCGTGGCGACCGCCGCACTCGTCGCGGCGCCCGTCGCCGCCCAGGCGGCGGACTCCGGCACCGCCGAGGTCACGGCGAGCTGCGCCTCGCTCGTCGTGAAGCTGCGCACCTTCGCGGCCGGCGGCGAGGTGTCGATCGTCGTCGACGGCGAGACCCAGACCGACGGCGACGCCGACGGCTGGCGCACCATCGGCACGAGCTTCACCCGCACCTACGCCTTCGAGCCCGACGTCGCCCACGACTACACGGTGCGCGTGAACTCGTTCGCCGACGGCAGCGCGGGCCGCGAGTTCCGTGCCGGCACGGGCGGCGACGCCCTGTTCTCCGGCCCGACGACCCCGTGCGACGCGGTGCAGGTGCTGGCGTCAGCCTCGTCGTGCGACGCCGCCAAGCGCGTCGACTCGCAGAAGCTCGGCCTCGAGATCAGCCGGCTCCGCCCGAGCGTCACCTATCTCGTCGAGGTGACCGACGCCTCGGGCGAGGTCGTCGACCACTTCCAGTTCCGCACCTCGCCGGTCGTGAACAAGACCTTCAGCGGTCTGTCCGCGGGCGAGACGTACGGCATCCGGGTGACCGACCAGTCGAACGACGTGCTCTCGGGCTCGACCTCCGTGACGATCCCCGCGTGCGCGCAGGCGATCGACCTGACCTCGCTGACCACGTCCTGCACGGGCGGCGCCGCGAGCGCGACGGCGACCCTCGCCGACCTCGTGCCGGGCCGCTCCTACACGGCCGAGCTCACCCCCGGCGGCGCGACCGCGGCGATCGCGGGCGCCGACGGCAGCGGGGAGCTCCGGCTCACGGGCCTCGCCGACGACACCGAGTACACCCTCGTGGTGACCGACGACGACGCCGCCATCGCCGCACGCGCCGCCGCGACCACGCCCACCTGCGCGTCGAGCGCCGGCGGCGACGGCACCGGGTCGACCCCGTCGGGCTCCGGCACGGGCGCCGGCTCCTCGTCCGGCTCCGGCGGCTCGGGGTCGACCGGCGGCTCTGCGGCCGACGGCACTGCCGCGGGTTCCGCGGCGAGCGGCTCTGCGGCCTCCTCCGGCCCGCGCATCGTCTTCGCCGCCGCGGTGCAGGGCGTGAACGGCACGGACCTCGCCCAGGCCGCCGTGGCCGGCTCCGACGACGAGTCCGGTGAGGGCCCCGGCGACGACGGCGCCTCGAGCGCGACGGGCACGGTCGGCGGCGACGCCGGTGCGGCGCTCGGCGCCGCGGATGCCGGTGCGTCCCTGTGGCTCTGGCTCGGCGGCATCCTCGCGGCCGCCCTCGCCGCGCTCGCGGTGTGGTTCGCGGTGCGTCACCGGCGCGGCCGGACGGCCGAGTAGCGGCCGGAGACGATCCGACCGGCGGGCGGGGCGCTGCGGCGCTCCGCCCGGCGTCGTCCCGCTCAGTAGGGGAAGTGCGGGATCGTCGTCGTCGACGCGATGCCGCGTGCGCTGCCGTGGCGGTCGATGCCGAGACCGGCGAGCAGCCGGCCGCGGAGCTCGGCGAGCTCGGCCGAACCGCGGTCGCGGGGCCGCGTGCCGGGCACCGTGAGCGTCTCGATGATCGTCGCGCCCTCGGGGGCCGGGCCGAGCTCGTCGTCGTCGGCCTCCTTGCCGAGCAGGATGACGCGGTCGGCCAGCTGGAGCGCCTCGTCGACGTCGTGCGTGACGAGCAGCACGGTGGTCGGGGCGGCCTCGTGCACGTCGAGCAGGAGGTCCTGCATCTTCAGCCGGGTGAGCGCGTCGAGCGCGCCGAAGGGCTCGTCGAGCAGCAGCACGCCGGGACGCCGGGCGAGGGCGCGGGCGAGCGAGGCGCGCTGCGCCATGCCGCCGGAGATCTCGCGGGGACGGCGCTCGGCGGCGTCGGAGAGGCCGACGAGCTCGAGCAGCCGGGCGACGCGCTCTCGGCCCGCGGCCTTCGGCGTGCCGCGCGGCAGGCCGAGGGCGACGTTCGCGGCGACGGATCGCCAGGGCAGCAGCCGCGGCTCCTGGAAGCCGACGGCGGTGCGGCGGTCGAACTCGGCGACGGGGGTGCCGTCGATGAGGGTGCGGCCGCTCGTGCCGAGGTCGAGGCCGCCGGCGATGCGCAGCAGCGTAGACTTGCCGCAGCCCGAGGCGCCGACGATCGCGAGGATCTCGCCCGCCGCGACCTCGAGGGAGACGTTGCGCAGCACGGGGCGGACGCCGCCCGCCTGCGGGAAGGCCCGACCGACGCCGTCGAACGTCACGGGCACGGCGGCTCCGGCGACGCCCGCCGTCGCGGCGGATCGATCGAGGGCGGTGGACACGGCGGACCTCCCGGGGGCTGAGGGGATGGGATGACGTTACCCACGGCGGCGAGCGCCCGCGAACGGGGCCGTAACCCTCCGCAACACCCGTGACGGCGCGCGCCGCGCCTCAGTTGCCCGGGAGCGCGATCGAACCCGTCGCAGGATGCTCGTGCGGCATCCGGTCGCGGTCGTACGTGATGTCGCTGAAGCCGTGGGGCTTCGGCTTGCCCTGCTCGTCGAGGCTCACGAAGACGATCCGGTCGATCGTGAGGATGCGCTGCCGCGTGATCATGTTGCGCACGACGGCGCGCATGGTGAGCGACGTGCGACCGAACTTCGTGGCCGTCAGGCCCATCTCGATGAGGTCGCCCTGCAGTGCGGAGGCCTTGAACTCGATCTCGGAGATGAGCTTCGTGACGACGCGCGAGTTGCCGAGCTGGAGGATCGCGTAGATCGCGGCCTCCTCATCGATCCAGCGCAGCAGGCTGCCGCCGAACAGCGTGCCGTTGGCGTTGAGGTCCTCCGGCCGCACCCACTTGCGGGTGTGGAAGTTGACACCGTCCTCGGACCAGTGCCACTCCTCGTCGTTGCGAGCGTTCATCGCGCCAGGCTACGGCCGCGCTCGGCGCCGTGCCCCGGGTTCCGTCGGCCCGTCCGGGAACGCGCCCGTCCGGGAACGCGCCCGTCCGGGAACGCGACCCGACTGGAGCGCCGCCTCAGCCCTTGGGGTGGGCCCGCCCGTCTTTGATCTCGACGCCGCCGGGCTTGCGGGCGACCTGGCGCACGGCCTCGCCGCGGCGGTCCTGGCCGGGCAGCGGCCGCGAGCGGCGCCCGTAGAGCAGGTCGGAGGAGTCGAGCAGCCAGGGAACGAGCGCGACCGTGACGCCGTGCACGAGCAGGAGCTTCTGGCGCATGCGCCGCGACTTGTGGTTGTGGAGGACGGCCTCCCACCAGTGGCCGACGATGTACTGCGGCATGTAGACCGTGATGACCTCGGAGCCGTGGTCCTGGCGCCGTTCCTTCAGGTACTGGATGAGGGGGTGGCTGAGGTCGCGGTAGGGGGAGGAGAGGATCCGCAGCTTGACGTGGATGTTCTGCTTGATCCAGTCCTTCTGGAGTTGTTTCGTCGCCTCCTCGTCGAGGGAGACGTGGATCGCCTCGATCGACTCGTGCCGGGCGGCGATCGCGTAGTCGAGGGCCTTGAGCACCGGCTTCTGCATGCGGCCGACGAGCACGACGGCGTGGTCGCCGGACGAGCCGAAGACCGTCGTCGGATCGGGCTCGATCTCCTGCTCGACGTCGCGGTAGTACCGGTTCACGCCGAGCATGAGCAGGAAGAGGATCGGCATGAGCAGGAAGACGATCCACGCGCCGTGGGTGAACTTCGTGATCGTGACGACGATGAGCACGATCGCGGTCATGCCCGCGCCGATCGCGTTGATGACGAGCGCACGGACCATCGCGGAGTGCGTCAGCGGCTTCGCGTCGTCGGCGGACTTGCTGCGGGCCGCCGCGGCCTCGGCGGCGCGACGGTGCTGCTCGGCGGCGGAGCGGTGACCGCTCTTCCCGGAGGATTTGGCGGCGCGGGCATCCTTCGCCCGGAGGCCCCGCAGTTCGCGCAGCCAGTGCCGCACCATGCCCGTCTGCCCGAGCGTGAACGAGACGAACACGCCGATGATGTAGAGCTGGATGAGCACCGTCAGGTTCGCCTGGAAGACGACCAGGATGACGATCGCCGCGAGCCCCAGGATGATGACGCCGTTGGAGTAGATGAGGCGGTCGCCGCGCGTCGAGAGCGACTTGGGCGCGTAGCTGTCGCGCGCGAGCACGGAGCCGAGCAGCGGGAAGCCGTTGAAGGCGGTGTTCGCCGCGAGCAGCAGGACGAGTGCCGTCGCCGCCTGGATGACGTAGAACGCGATGCTGCCGTCCCCGAACGTGGCCGCGGCGACCTGCGCCATGAGCGAGGGCTGCGGCGAGGTGGCGCACTCGGTCCAGCCGATGAGGTCGCAGGGGTTCTCGGCGTAGTGCACGCCCGAGACGAGCGCGAGCGTCGTGAGGCCCGCGAAGAGCACGATGGCCGTGGCCCCCATGACGACGAGCGTGCGCTGCGCGTTGCGCACCTTGGGCCGCTTGAACGCGGGCACGCCGTTCGAGATCGCCTCGACGCCGGTGAGGGCCGAACAGCCCGAGGCGAAACTGCGCAGCAGGAGCAGCACCATGGCGGCCTGTCCGACGCTCTCGGCGTGCACGGCGTACTGGGCGGACTCGGCGACTGGGGCGTCGCCGAAGATCGTGCGCACGAGGCCGGTGACGATCATGATCGCGACCGAGCCGATGAACAGGTACGTCGGGATGGCGAACGCCTTCGACGACTCGCTGACGCCGCGCAGGTTGATCGCGGCGAGGATGATGACGAAGACGACGGCGAGCTCGACGCGGAACGGGGCGAGGCCGGGGAACGCGGAGATGATGTTGTCGACGCCCGAGGCGACCGACACGACGACCGTCATGACGTAGTCGACGAGCAGGGCCGAGGCGACGACGAGGCCGGCCTTCTCGCCGAGGTTCCGATGGGCGACTTCGTAGTCGCCGCCGCCGGAGGGATAGGCGCGGATGAGCTGACGGTAGCTCGCGACGACGGTGACGAGCAGGATCACGACCGCGAGGGCGACCCACGGCGCGAAGCTGAGGAACGCGAGTCCGCCGACCAGCAGGATCATGAGCAGTTCCTGCGGCGCGTAGGCCACGGAGGACAGCGGGTCGCTCGCGAAGATGGGCAGCGCGAGGCGCTTCGAGAGCAGTTGGCCCTCGAGTTTTTCTGTGGGGAGCGGGTCGCCGATGATCCAGTGCTTCGGCGACTTGAGTTCGGCGGGGACTTCCCCGTCCTGATTCGTCACGGCGGACAAACCTACACCTGCTGAGCCGGTTTCCAAATCGGCCCGCTGACCGGCGGAAAAACACCAGATCACGAGGATGTCTCAGCGAAAGCCGGGCGCGGCGGCCTGGGTGTCGCAGCGTACGGGATGATGGATCCCATGTCCCGCAGCGTCCGAGGTTCGATCGTGCTCATCACGGGAGCGGCCGCCGGCATGGGCCGCCGCTACGCCGAACGCGCCGTCGCCGAGCGCGCCGCGGCCGTCGTGCTCTGGGACCGCGACGCGCTCGGCCTCTCCCGCACCGCCGACGAGCTGCGATCGGTCGCGGCCGAGGGCACCGCCGTCCACCCGTACACGGTCGACGTCGGCGAGCTCGGCGCCATCGCGAAGACGGCCCAGCGCGTACGCCGGGAGGTCGGCTCGCCCGACATCCTCATCAACAACGCGGGCATCGTGCGGGGCAACGGCTACTTCTGGGAGACCGACAACGGCGACGACACCCGCACGACCATGCTCGTCAACGCGCTCGCCCCGATGTACATCGCGCGCGAGTTCCTGCCCGGCATGATCGAGCGGGCCTACCGCCCGGCGCGCATCGTCAACATCGCCTCCGCCGCCGGCACCCTCGGCAACCCGCGCATGGCGGTCTACGCCGCCTCGAAGGCCGCCGTCATCGGCTGGAGCGATTCGTTGCGGCTCGAGCTCGAGCAGGCCGACCACACCAACGTGAAGGTCACGACGGTGACCGCGTCCTACATCTCGACGGGCATGTTCGCCGGCGCGCGCGGTCCGCTGCTCGCGCCCGTCCTGGCCCCGGAGCCCGTCGTCGACCGCGTGTGGCACGCGATGCTCGGGGGCGAGCCGCTCGTCGAACTGCCCGGCAGCGTGCGCGCCTCGCGCATCCTGCGGGCGCTGCTGCCGACCCGGGTGTTCGACCGCCTCATCGGCGACGGGTTCGGCGTCTACCGCTCGATGCAGGCCTTCACCGGTCGCTGACCTCGCCGAGCCAGGTGTCGAGCACCCGCTCGAACTCCTCGGGGCGCTCGAGCACCGGCAGGTGCGCGGAGTCGTCGAATCGGAACCCCGTCGCGTTCGGCAGCCCCTCGACGAGGGTGTGGAAGTGCGCGATCGCCGGCGAGAGGTCGTGCGCGCCCGCCATCACGAGTACGGGGACCTCGACCTCGGCGAGCCGGTCGACTGCTGGCGGCTGCAGGGGCGTCGGGCGCGGCAGCCGGTCGTCGCGGCGGCGGCCGTTGCGGTCGAGCCGCCGTGCGAGGGACAGGAACGCGGGATCGAGGTCGCGCAGCGCGCGCCCGGGTCCGGCGGCCCAGATCGCGAGCTCCTGCTCGACGAGCGCCTGGATGTCGCGCGGCGGCGTCGCCCCCTCGGGGCCGGTGCGGTCCTCGGGGTCGTCGACGCCGGCATCCGTCTCGTGGAGCGCGTCGAACTGCGCGAGCAGGCGCTCCTCTCGGGCGCCGAGATCGACGCTCGGATGACCGGAGGGTCCGCCGCAGACCATGACGACGCCGACGACCCGGTCGGGGGCGGCGAGCGCCACGTCGAGCGCGATCGTCGCGCCGCGACCCGTGCCGACGATCGTCGCGGCGGCGATGCCGAGGTGGTCGAGCAGCGCGATCGCATCCTCGTGGTTGGCGTAGGGCGTGCGCTCGGCGATCGTCGCGCCGAACCCGCGCGGATCGAAGCGCACGACGTGGTCGACGCTCGCGCGTGCGGCGACGAGCCGGTCCCACATGCGCAGCGACCCCATGCCGCCGGGGATCGCGAGCAGGGCGGGCGCCGACGCGGAACCGTCCGACTCCCAGTAGAGGGACGCGCCCGGCAGGCTCAGATGCGGCATCCCCCGAGGCTATCGCCGTCGACCCCGCGCGGGCTCGGAATCTCCCCGCCGTTCGCCGGGAAGCCGTGCGATCGGGTCAGAGGAACATCGGCAGGTCGTCGTCGGCCTCGCCGAGGTCGACCTGCACGAGCACCGGCACGTGGTCGCTCGGGGCGTCGCCCTTGCGCTCGTCGCGGTGGATGCTCGCCTCGGTCACGGCCTCGGCGAACGGGGCCGAGCCGAGGATGAAGTCGATGCGGAGGCCCTCGTTGCGCGGGAAGCGCAGCTGCTTGTAGTCCCAGTACGTGTAGCCGGTCGGCACGAGCGGGCGCACGGTGTCGGCGAGACCGGCGTCGAGCAGGGTCGCGAATGCCGCCCGCTCCTCCGGTGAGACGTGCGTGGACGTGCCCACGACGACCGACGGGTCGCCGTTGTCGGCGTCGGTCGGGGCGACGTTGAAATCGCCCATGAGCGCGAGCGGGACCTCCGGCCGCTCGTGCGTCTCGGTGCGGACGTACTCGGTGAGCTTGTCGTACCAGTCGAGCTTGTAGACCATGTGCGGGTCGCCGAGCGCGCGCCCGTTCGGCACGTAGAGCGACCACAGCCGCACGCCGTCGACCGTGACGCCGAGGGCGCGCGCCTCCTGGGGCTGGTCGGGTCCTTCGGCGCCCTTCAGGAAGCCGGGCATGCCGGGGAACGCATGGGCCACGTCGTGCATCGGCAGGCGGCTCGCGAACGCGACGCCGTTCCACTGATTGAGGCCGTGGATGGCCAGCTCGTAGCCGGCCTCCTCGAACAGCTCCGTCGGGAACTGCTCGGGCTTGCACTTGATCTCCTGCATCGCGAGCACGTCGACGTCCTCGCGCACCATCCAGTCGACGGTACGGCCGACGCGGGTGCGGATCGAGTTGACGTTCCAGGTGGCGATGCGCATCCCGCAAGCTTATTCGCGGCGTCCCTCAGGAGGAGCCGAGGGTCACGATCCAGGCGCCGAGGGCGAGGGGGACGAAGACCGCGACCAGGCCGACGATCGGCACCCAGTAGGCGAGCCGCCGCCGCCACAGACGCACGACGGCCCACCCGGCGAAGACGAGGCCGACGAGCCCCGGCAGCACCAGTGCGACGAGGAAGCCGAGGCCTTGGAGCGTCGTGTTGCAGGCCGCCGCCTCGGTGCACGATCCGAGGACGACGAGACCGAGGGAGGCGACCGTCGCCGCCGCGGCCCCGACCAGCATGAGCGCGATGAGGACGATCGTGACGATGAGATCCCAGAGGACGAGCGGCGCCCGCTCCGAGGCGGCCACGGGCGTCTCGGACTGGGCCTCGAGCTCCGCGAACGCGTCGAGCGCCTCCGGGCCGTCGACGATCGCGGACTCGGGCGCGGCCTGCTTCGGGTCGGGACCGCCCGACGGCTCGGGCGAGCCGCCCGCTGGGGGCGGCGAAGCATCCTGGCTCATGACGCCACGCTAGCGCCGTCGCGCCGCGCCCGGGCGGCGTGCGGACCGATGCGCCGCGCACCGGCGCCGCGCGGCAAGATGGAGGGATGGTGCAGATCGGCTACGCGGCGGCGCTCGAGCAGTTCGCCCCGATGGAGGCGGTCGCGCTCGCCGTGGAGGCGGAGCGGAACGGGTTCTCCGGCGTCATGGCCGCCGACCACTTCCAGCCGTGGACGCCCCACCAGGGCCAGGCCTCGTTCGTCTGGAACGTGCTCACCGCGATCGCCGAGCGCACCTCCGGCGACGTCGGGCCGGGCGTGACCGCGCCGACGTTCCGGTGGCATCCGGCGATGGTCGCCCAGGCCTCGGCGACGCTCAGCGCGATGTACCCGGGGCGGCACTGGCTCGGCATCGGCTCGGGCGAGGCCCTCAACGAGCACGTCGTCGCCCCGTACTGGCCCGAGGCGCCTGAGCGCATCGACCGCATGTTCGAGGCGGTCGACGTCATCAAGAAGCTCTTCGCCTCCGGCCTCGCCGGGCGCGACGTCCGCCATCGGGGCACGCACTTCACCCTCGAGTCGACGCGGCTGTGGACGATGCCCGCCGTCGCCCCCGAGATCTTCGTCGCGGCGTCGGGGCCCGTGACGGCGCGTCGAGCCGGCCGCACCGTCGACGGGCTCATCACGGTCGGCGCCCCGGTCGAGAAGGTCGCGGGCCTCCTCGCCCGCTTCGCCGACGGCGCCCGCGAGGCCGGTCGCGACCCGTCGAGCCTCACGCGCGTGCTGCAGCTCCACCTGTCCTGGGCTGCCACGCAGGAGGAGGCGGAGGCGAACGCGCTCCGCGAGTGGCCGACCGAGGGCATGCGCTTCCCGAAGTCGGAGCTGCGCTCCCCGTACGAGTTCGAGGCCATCGCGCGGCACGTCCGCGTCGAGGACTTCGAGGGGCGGATGCTGGTCTCCGCCGACCCCGACGCGCACCGCGCGCGCATCCAATCGTTCATCGACCTCGGCTTCGAGCGCATCTACCTGCACAACGCGGGCCGCAACCAGCGCGAGTGGCTCGAGGTGTTCGGCCGCGACGTGCTGCCGAAACTGCACTCCTGAGCGTCCCAATGCGAACCGACGAGCCGGTTCCGGAAAGCGAGCACCGCATGCGATTCTCCGTCGAAGGCATCCCCGGACTGCCCGAGATCGAGCCCGGCGCCGACCTCGCGGCGCTCATCGCCGACGCCGTCGCGGCCGGCGAATCGGCACCGCTCGTCGACGGCGACATCCTGGTGGTGACCTCCAAAGTCGTCTCCAAGGCCGAGGGGCGCATCGTGCAGGCCGACGACCGCGAGCAGGCGATCACCGACGAGACGGTGCGCGTCGTCGCGACGAAGCTCAACCCGAGCGGCGCGGTGACCCGCATCGTCGAGAACCGGCTCGGGATCATCGGCGCGGCCGCCGGCGTCGACGCCTCGAACACCGCGCCCGGCACGGTGCTGCTGCTGCCGCTCGATCCGGATGCCTCGGCGCGCGGCCTCGCCGCCGGGCTGCGCGAGCTCACGGGCGCGCGCGTCGGCGTGCTGCTCTCCGACACGCTCGGCCGCGCCTGGCGGCAGGGGCAGACCGACATCGCGATCGGCGCCGCGGGCGTGCAGGTCTTCGACGACTTCGCCGGGCGCACGGATGCCTCGGGGCGCGAGCTCGCCGTCACCAAGCCCTGCCTCGCCGACGAGCTGACGGCAGCCGCGGAGCTCGTCAAGGGCAAGACGAGCGGGATCCCCGTGGCGCTCGTCCGCGGTCTCGGGCACCTCGTCGGCGACCTCGACCTGCCCGGCGCCGCGACGATCGTGCGGCCGGCCGAGGACGACCTGTTCCGCTTGGGCGCCGACGACGCGTACGACGAGGGGTACCGCGCCGGATTCGACGAGGGCCAGCGCGAGGAGCCGCAGTCCTGACCGCCCTCGAATGGGTCGTGGTCGTCCCGGCCAAGGGGCGGCTCGGCGCGAAGACCCGGCTCGGCGCGACGCTCGACGAGGAGACCCGCGGGCGGCTCGCCCTGGCGTTCCTCGCCGACACCGTCTCGGCGGCCGTCGCGGTGCCCTCCGTGCGGGAAGTGCTCATCGTCTCCGACGCCCCCGAGGCCGCAGACCTCGTGCGAGAACTCGCCGACCCGCGGGTCGTCCTCGTCGCCGAGGGCGGGGCGCACGGTCTGAACGCCGCGATCGCACGCGGGCTCGACGCGGCGCGCACGCAGCATCCCCGACTCGGCCGTGCCGTGCTCCTCGGCGATCACCCCGCGCTCGCCGTCGCCGAGTTGGCGGCGGCACTGCGCGCCGCGTCGGTGCACTCCCGGGCCCTCGTCGCCGACGCCGACGGCACGGGCACCGCCCTTGCGACCGCCCGGCCCGGCGTGCCGTTCGAGCCCGCATTCGGCGGCCGGTCGGCGGCCGCGCACGCCGCGTCCGGGCACGTCCCGCTCGACGGCGTGTGGCCCACCCT
>NZ_WSTA01000044.1 GCF_009789225.1 Agromyces seonyuensis
CGCCGCACGCGCGGGATCGCCGCCGCGCAGCTCCACGGCGCCGAGGGCCACGAGCACCGTGCCGGCGACGGGCAGATCGACCGGGCCGGGCCGGAGCCGATGCGCCGCGAGCATCCGCCGCCGGGCGTGGTCGACCCACGGGCCGAGCTCCGCGGGGAGCCGGCCGTCCTGCGCCGCCCCCGCGACGACCCCCGAGACCGCGATCGCCGCCCAGGTCGCCGCGCGCGGGTCGCGCGATGCCCGCAGGGAGTCGATGATCTCGTGGGCCAGCAGGTCGGCATCGGCGACGCGATGGTCGAGGCGCGCGACCTCGATCGCGGCGAGCAGCCCGAACTGCCGTGCGCTGAGGCCGTCGCCGGCGATGCGGTCGTCGGCGAGCAGGGCGTCGATCCGAGGCCGGGCTTCGTCCAGTCGGCCTGCCTGCACGAGGGCGCAGACGATCGTCCAGTCGAGCTGCTGGAGGTCGGGGGTGCCGCCGAGGGAGAGGAGCGCGTTCCGTGCCCGTTCGGCGCGCCGGATCGCCTCCTCGGGCTCCCAGTCCTGCACGGCCAGGCTCGCGAGCATCGACTCGAGCATCGACAGCGCCCAGACGTCGCCCGAGCGACGGGCGAGCTCCTGCGCCCGCAAGGTGCTCCGGCGGGAGGCGTCGGGGTCGCCGGAGTTCTCGGCGAAGGAGGCGCTCATGAGCTCGCCGAGCATCGCCGTGAACGGGTCGTCCGAGCCCGTCAGTTCGGGGAGTCGCTCGGCGGCGTCCTCGAAGGTCGTGGCCTCGGAGAGCAACTCCGTCACGAGCCGCAACCACGGCACGCTCGGCACGGCGCGTCGGCGGAGCACCCGCAGCTGCGCGAGCGCGCGAGTGCCGGCCGGGATGCCGGATGCCAGCCCGGTCACCCCCGCGAGGAGCAGCGCGGCACTGCCTTCGTCGATCGGGACGTCGGCGAGCGAACGGCCCGACAGGGCCGCCGTGAACGGCTCGACGAACGCCGCGACCTCGGAGTGCGCGTCGCGCATGGTCCACAGCCAGAACAGGAGCGCGGCGAGGACCGCCGCGGTGCGCGCGTCGCGGCGCCGCAACGCCGCCCGCAGGACGGCGACGAGGGTGTCGAGCTCGACGTCGAGCTCGCGGAACATCCGCACCTGGTCGCGGTCGCCCTGCAGCGGCGCCATCGGCATCCGGCGGCGGGCGAAGCCGACCGCCCAATCGGCGATGGCCACGGCGACCTCCTCCGCGTCGCCGAGCTCCGCCGAACGGGCCTGCCCGAACTCGCGGACCGTCTCGAGCATGCGATAGCGGGGCTCGCCGGTGAGCGGATGCTCCGAGATGGCGGCGAGGGACTGGCGGATGAGGCCGTCCAGCAGGTCGACGGCATCCGGATCGCCGATGACGGCCTCGGCGGCGTCGAGGGCGAAGCCGTCGGGGAACCACGCGAGCCGGGCGAGCGCGCGGCGTTCGGCCGGCGGCAGCAGGTCCCAGCTCCAGCCGATGACGGCCTCGAGGGTGCGGTGCCGCTCGGGTGCCGCACGGTCGCCGGTGGAGAGCAGCCGGAAGCGGTCGGCGAGACGCGACTCGATCTCGCCGACGCCGAGGGAGCGCACGCGGGCCGCCGCGAGCTCGATGGCGAGCGGCAGGCCGTCGAGCCGCTCGCAGAGCCGCACGACGGCCGCGGGGTCGAGAGCGAGGCCGGGGCGAGACGCCTCGGCCCGCTCGAGGAACAGCCGCGCGGCTGGGCCGGTGCCGTCGCCCGCCGCGAGCGGTTCGAGCGGGTACACGTGCTCGGCGCCGATCGCCAGGGGACTGCGGCTCGTCGCGAGGATCGTGAGCGCGGGCGCGGCGGCCAGGAGCTCGGCGGCCCGCACGGCCGCGGCGTCGACGATCTGCTCGCAGTTGTCGAGCACGAGCAGCGTCGGCCGTTCCGACAGGGCCGCCTGGACGCGCAGGCCGACGTCGACGAACTGCGTGAACTCGGCGAGGCGGGCGGTCTTCGTCGTCTCGCGCAGCCCGAGCGCGGCGGCGAGGGCGAGGTCGAGGTCGTCGGCGCTGCGCACGCTCGCGAGTTCCGCGAACACCACGCCGGGCGCTCCGGATGCTCCGGCGACGGCCTGCGCCAGCCGGGTCTTGCCGAGGCCGCCGGGCCCGAGGATCGTGACGCACCGGCCGTGGTCGAGGAGTGCGGCGACCGCCTCGACGTCGACGTCGCGGCCGAGCAGCGGATTCGGTTCGGCGCGCAGGCCGAGCCGCACCCGGGGGCCGACCGCCGGAGCGGGCAGCGCCGAGGGCGATCGATCGGATGCCGCGGCCGACGAGTCCGTCGCCGGTTCCGCCGCCGTGTCGACCTCTCGGAGCAGTCGCGCGTGCCGCTCCACGAGCGGGGCCGACGGGTCGAGGCCGAGGTCCTCGCCGAGGCGGCGGCGGAACTCGGCGAACGCCGCGATCGCTTCCGTGCGGCGACCCGCGGCGGCGAGGGCGTCGAGCTTCGCGCCGAGCGCGGCCTCGTCGTAGGGGTCCGCCGCCAGCACGCCGTCGAGTTCGTCGACCGCGGCCGTGTGCTCGCCGAGGGCGATGAGCCGGCGCACGCGGACGGCCCGCAGCCGACGCCGAGCCGCGGCCGCGCGGGCACGCAGGGTTTCGGCGACCGGTGCGTCGCCGAGGTCGAGGCCCGGCTCGCCGCGCCACAGCGCATCGGCCGCGTCGAGGCCGGCGAGCGCCGAGCGATCGTCGACCTCCTCGGATTCCGCGGCGGCGATCCGCGCCTCGGCGAGTTCGAGGTCGGTCAGCAGGGCGCCGGCGACGCCGTCGGCGTGGAGGTGCGCGCCGAGCCGGTAGCCGCCCGGCGCGAGCCGGATCGCGTCCTCGCCGGCGAGGCGTCGCAGCCGCGAGACCTGCGATTGCAGGGCGGCCCGCACGTTCGCCGGACCCGTCTCGCCCCAGAGTTCGTCGGCGATGGCGTCGACGCCGACGACGTCGCCCGGATGCCGCGGTCCGAGCGCGAGCACGGCGACGAGCGCACGCGGGAGCGTACCCGCCGGAGCGACCTCGCGGCCTGCGGCGTCGTCGAGGACGACGGGCCCGAGCAAGCGGAACCGCGGCGGCGGGGCAGGGGCGTCGGACACGGATCGAGCCTAGTCACGCGAGGTACCGGCGCCCGGCGGCACTGCCGCACGGCGCCGCCCGCGTCAACCCCCGGAACCGATCCCGATCGGCTCGATACCGTCGAGCGAGGAGGAACCGCTCATGCTTCGCACTCGAACCGGATCCCGGCTCGCCCTCGTCCTCGCCGCCGCCCTGCTCGGCGCCGGCCTCACCGGCTGCGCCCCGTGGTGGGCGGCCGGCCCCGATCGTGACGGCGGCGTGCACCGGCCGGACGGCGTGCCCGAGGGCGGCCGGGAGTCGATCACGTGCGCCGACGGCGAGCACCTCGAGCTCACCGCGACGGCCGCCCACTACGAGGTGCGCGGCGCCTGCGGCGACATCGCGGTGCGCGGCAGTCAGATCGAGGTCGACCTCGAGTCGGCCGGCACGGTGCTCGTCGAGGGGCAGCTCGCCCGCATCGCGGCGAGCGGCGACGTCGGGGCGATCGTCGTGCGCGGCAATCGCAACGAGTTGACCGCCGCGGACGTCGGGACGGTGACCGTGAGCGGCGAGTCGAACGCGCTCGTGCTCGACGCCGTCACGGACTCCGTCGAGATCTCGGGCAACGACAACCGGCTCGAGGGCGACGTGCAGACCGACCGCGTCGTCGTCAACGGAGAGAACGACGTCGTCGGCCCGGCGTCCTGATCGGCTTCCGCGCACCTCGGAATGCCGTGCGGGCGGGGGAGCGCTCGAACAGGCGACGGAGTCGTCGGGAGCGCTGCTCCCGGGCATCCGTCGCCCGTTCGTCGAGGCGGGTCGGCCCTCAGCGGATCGACTCGAAGAAGTCGACTGCGGCCAGCGGCCCGTCGAGGTGCTGCGTGGTGCCGCCCATCAGGCGCGGCTGCGCGTAGACCGGGTTCGGCACGACGTGACCGCCGCCGGCGATCTCGTAGAGCTCGACCGGGGCCGGGCCGTCGTAGACGATCGCGGTGACGTCGGTCTCGCCGTCCGCGGCCGTGTTCGAGTACGGGCTGCTCGTCGGCTCGGCGGCGTCGCCGTTCAGCGCGGCGAGTTCGGCGGCGCTCTCGGCTGCGGAGTACACCTCGCCGAGCTCCGTCCCGAACGCGTCGGCCATGCCGCCCTCGAACGGGTTGATCGGGTCGGCGTCGCCGAGCACGAGCATCGTCGGGACGCCCGTGCCGGAAGGCTCGCACACGTTGTGCGCGGGGAGCGGGTACGCCGCGGCGAAGGCGGCCACGCCCGCGACGAGATCCGGGCGCTCGAGCGCCAGGCGGAGCGAGAAGTGGCCGCCGTTGGAGAGCCCGGTCGCGAAGACCCGGTCGGCATCGATGCCGTAGTCGGCGCCGAGTCGCCCGACGAGCGCTGCGACGAACGCCTCGTCGTCGATGTCGTCGGTGCGGGCCGGGTAGGGCGTGATCGCGCGGCAGTCGTGCCAGGTCTTCTCGTAGCCCTGCGGGTACACGGCGACGAACCCGCGTTCGACGGCGAGCTCGTCGAAGCGGTAGCCGGTCGCCGACCGCATCGCCGCCGCGTCCATGTTGGAGCCGTGGAAGGCGAGCACGACCGGGGCGCCGGCGGGCAGATCGTCCGGCACGACCGCGAGGTACGAGCGTTCGAGCCCGTCGACCTCGATCGTGCCGCTGACGACCTCCGCGGCGAGGTCCGGCTCCGCCGGTGCCGGGGCCCACAGGAACCACCAGGCTGCGACGCCGCCGACGACGAGCAGTCCGGCGAGGGCGCCGGCGATCCACGCCAGCACCCGCCGCACACGGCGCCGGCGGGGCTTCGGCGCGGCGCCGCCCTCGGCGAGCGCCGCCTCGGCGCTCATCGGACGGCCTTGATGCGGAAGACCGCGAAGGCGCCGAGGACGGAGAGCACGATGCCGACGGGGAAGAGGCCGGTGAACCCGAAGGCGAGCACGATCGCGCCGCCGACGGCGGGGGCGAGCGTCTGGGGCAGCGTCGCGGCGATGTTCACGACGCCGAGGTCCTTCGCGTAGGAGTCCGCGCTCGGCAGGACCTCGGTCATGAGGGCCTGGTCGACCGACTGGAACGCGCCGAAGCCGATGCCGGCGATGAGGGACATGAGGATCATGCCGGTCGTGGTCGGCAGGACCCACGGGATGACCAGTGCCAGGCCGACGACGACCGAGGAGATGAACACGAACACCTTGCGGCGGCCGAGGCGGTCGCTGATCGGGCCGCTGACGATGATCATCGGGAGCATGCCGACGAGGCCGACGAGGCCGAGCACGGGCACGAAGCCGACGGCGTCGTCGCCGAGGCCGACGTAGTCCGAGAGCAGGTAGAGGTTGTAGCCGGTGACGGAGAAGTAGCCCGTGTAGAGCAGCAGGCGGCCGGTGAACGCCCAGAAGAAGTCGGGGTGCTTGACCGGATTGACCCAGAAGGTGCTGAGGAAGTCGCCGAGCCGGAACGCCGGCAGGTCGGCGTTCTTCGAGGAGGCGTCCGGCGCGAACACGACGAAGAGGACGACGGCGATGACGGCGATGCCGGCGAGCAGCACGTACCCGGTGCCGATCGCTTCGGCGAAGGCGGCGCCGACGGATTGGCCGCCGATCGCGCCGATCATCATGGCGGCGCCGGCGACGGCCGCGAACGTGCCGCGGGCGCGGCTCGGGACGCGGTCGGGGAGCACGGCCGACAGCGGGCCCTGCACGAAGTTGAACGCGATCTGCACCATGGTCCAGGCGATCGCGATCTGCGCGAGCCCGTTCGCGAGCGACATGCCGACGAGCGCGAGGCCGCCGATGAGGGCGCCGGCGACCATCCACGGGGCGCGACGGCCGAAGCGCGAACGGGTGCGGTCGCTGACGGCACCGGCGACGGGCTGGGCGATCATCGCCGCGAACGCGCCGATCGTCGTGACGAGGGCGAGGTTGGCGACCTTGTTCGCCTCGTCGATGCCCGCGACCTGCAGCGGCAGCAGCACGCCGGGGATCGCGCCCCAGAGGATGAAGACGCCGAGGTTGGCGGGCAGCATCCAGAGCAGCAGGCGGCGCAGCGGCCCCTGGATCTTGACGCGCTCCTCCGAGAGGAGGACGGGCAGTTCGTCGGCGACGCCGGCGGCGACGGCGGCTGCGGGTTCGGAGGGGCTGGACGACATTGTCATGGCCGGATTCCTTCTGGGGTCGGGTGGTGTGCGGTTGGGGGCGGAGCGATTGCGCGGTGCGGCGGTGCGGCCGGATGCGGCCCCGCGCCGGGGCCGCATCCGTGGGTCATCTGGGCTGGAGCGCGCCGAGGCGTTCGCGCAGCCCGCCGAGCGCGTCGGCCGGGAGTTGGTCGGCGGCCATGCCGATCACGGCGTCGAAGGGCATCCCCTTGGCGAGCCCGATCATCGGGTGCGCGGGGAGCTCCGGAACGAGCTCGTCGAGGATCGCGCGCGAGTCCGGGTCGTCGAGCAGCACGCCGAGAGGCGTCGTCGCGAGGTCGTAGCGCTCGGTCGGCTCCGGCGCTGCCTGGATGCTCGTCGACGACGGGTCGGGTCGGGTCGTGGGCGTCCAGTCGGCATAGCGGAGTCCGTGGCCGAAGCGGAACGTCGGGTCGGCCGTGTCGTTCGGCACGTCGGGGAGGCTCGCTTCGACGGCGGCCATCGACGACGGGATGTCGAAGGGCAGGCGCCCCTGCGGCTCGGCCGCGCCGAAGAGCACCGAGACGAACGCCTCGTCGGACGAGCCGTAGTCGGCGACGAGCGTCGCGGCGATCTCGGCGACGGGGGCGAGGATCGCGGGACGGTCGAGGTTGACGCCGAGGACGAGCGGCGCGTGCGCCGCGAGCTCGGCGAGGTGCGCGAGCTCGTCGGCGTGGAACTCGAGCGAACCGGCGCGGAAGAAGCTCTCGATCTCGCCGGGGTTGCCCCGCTGCTCCCACGGGGCGTCGGTGCGGACGATGACGAGGTCGGCGTCGGCGGGGTCGCGCACGACGTTCGCCCAGCCCGCGAGCGCCTCGGGCGCGAGGCCCTCGACGTAGACCGACGGCGTGCCGGCGAGCGGCAGGTGCGCGGCGCCCACGCCGTTGACGAGCAGCGTGTTCGAGGCGGCCTGGGCGGCGAGGCCCTCGGCGCGCGCCTCCGGAGCGCCGACGAGGCGGTCGGCCGCATCGGCGTCGACGAAGCGGGCGTCGTCGAAGAGCCCGAGGCGGAACTTCTCGCGGAGCAGGCGCCGCACCGAGGCATCCAGTCGCGACTCGGCGATCGAGCCGCCCTGCACGAGCCCGACGAGCACCGCGGGGCGGAACTCGCCGCCGAACTGGTCGATGCCGGCGTCCAGCGCCTTCACCATGCGCTCCTCGTAGGTGAGCGTCTCGACGCCCCAGAACGTGCGGGAGAGGATGCCCCAGTCGCTGCACACGATGCCGTCGTAGCCGAGCTCCTCACGGAGGAGGCCGGTGATGATCTGCTTGTTGAAGGAGAAGCCGACCTCCTCGTACTCGGTGCCCACCGGCATCCCGTAGTACGGCATGAGCTGGGCCACGCCCGCATCGATGAGGTCGCGGAAGGGCTGCAGGTGCTCCTCGAAGCGGCCGCCGGGGTAGACCTGCTCGCGGCCGTACGCGAAGTGGGGGTCCTCGCCGTCGAGCTGCGGGCCGCCGCCGGGGAAGTGCTTGGCCATCGTGGAGATCGAGGTCGGGCCGACCTCCTCGCCCTGGAGACCGAGCAAGTACGCGACGCCCAGGCGGCCCGCGACCTCGGCGCTCGAGCCGAACGTTCCGGCGGCGCGCGCCCAGCGCGGCTCGGTCGCGAGGTCGATCTGCGGGTGGAGGGCGGCTCGGATGCCGACGGCGAGGTACTCGCGGCGAACCGTCTCCGCGAAGCGGCGAGTGAGCTCGGCGTCGTCGAGGGCGCCGAAGCCGAGGAACTCGGGCCACTGCGAGAACGGGCCGGAGAGGAGGGCTGCGGCCGGGTTGTTCGAGAAGGCGTGGCGCGGGTCGCTCGACACGGTGAAGGGGATGCCGAGGTGGTGCTCGAGCGCGAGGCGCTGCAGGTGGTTGTGCCATTCGGCGACTTCGCGGGCCGTCGGGGCGGTGAGCACGTTGACGTGGGTGATGCGCCGTTCGAGGATCTTGCGGAGCGAAGGGGAGCCGAGCATGCCGGGCTCGTCGAGGCCGGTGCCGATCGGGGCCATCGGCTGGAACATGAGGCCGGCCTTGTCGTCGATCGTCATCCGCTGCAGCAGGTCCTCGACGCGCTGCTCGATCGGCAGCGCGGCGTCCTGGTAGGGGAAGCGGGCTTCGGACACGTGAACTCCTTCGTTCGTGCTCGCAGCGGCGGGGGCTCCGCGCTGAGCACCTCAAATATCTACACGAGTGTCGGTTTTGTCAACTCCGGTGCTAGCGTGACGGCATGAGCGATGACGCCGCCGCCCCCGCGGGCCCCGCCACGCCGCGCCGCCGCGGGTACGCCAAGGGCCGCGCTCGACGCGACGAGATCATCCGCATCGCCACCGAGCACTTCGCCGAGCGCGGCTTCCAGGCCGCGACGATCCTGGACATCGCCGCGGCCTGCGGCATTTCCCGAGCAGGGCTCCTGCACCACTTCCCCGACAAGGAGCACCTGCTCGAGGCCGTCCTCGAGGCCCGCGACGCCGAGGACCGCGACCGCTTCAACCCGTACGTCGAGGCGGCCGGGGCCATCGGCGTGTTCCGCGGCATGGTCGACCTCGCCGAGCACAACCGGCTCGTGCCCGGGCTCATCGAGCTCTTCGTGCGGCTCTCCGCCGAGGCGTCGACCCCCGAGCATCCGGCCCACGAGTACTTCCGCGAGCGTGCCGAGCGCATCCGCGTCGGCACCGCCCGCGCCGTGCGCGGCGCCGTCCGGGCGGGGCACCTGCGAGCCGGGCTCGAGGCCGACTCGGCCGCCCTCCAGCTCGGCGCCCTCATGGACGGGCTGCAGAGCCAGTGGCTCTTCGACCGGTCGATCGACCTCGCCGGCAGCGTCCGCGACCTGCTCGACGACTGGATGACGCCCGAGGGGCGCCGCGCGTTCGACGCCGTCGAGCCCGTGGCGCACGTCGCCTGAGGCTCGTCCCGGAAACGCCGAACGGGCGGCGGCCGCCGGTCGCCCGGTCGGCCGCCGCCCGTTCGGAGCGTGCGCGGCGGAGCGCGCTCAGCGCTTGGTCTTGCGCGCCGAGATCTGGCCCGTGTCGAAGCCGAGCAGGTGCAGGCCGCCGCCGAAGCGGGCGTGCTCGACCTTGATGCAGCGGTCCATGACGACGGTGAGGCCCTGCTGCTCGCCGTAGTACGCGGCCTCCTCGTTCCAGATGCCGAGCTGCACCCAGATGGTCTTCGCGCCGATGGCGACGACCTCGTCGATGACCTGCGGGATATCGGTGCCGCGGCGGAACACATCGACGATGTCGGGCACGACCGGCAGGTCGGCGAGCGACTTGTAGACGGGCTGCCCGAGGATCTCGGTCGCGTTCGGGTTCACGAAGTAGAGGTCGTAGTCGGCCGACTGCTGCAGGTACGTCGAGACGAAGTACGAGGAGCGGGCCGGGTTCGGCGAGGCGCCGACGATCGCGACCGACTTCGCCGCGCGGAGGATCTGGCCGCGCTCGCGGGCATCCGGGCCGACCCAGGTGCGCTGCGAACGCAGCAGCTTCGCGAGCGGCGAGCTCGCCGGGAGCTCGCAGGAGAGGCCGTTGACGAGCCGGACGGTCTCCTGCTCGGTGTCGGTGATGGTGTCGGTCATCGGGCAACCCCCGTCGCGGTCTCGAGCGCCTGGTCGAGATCGTAGATGATGTCGTCGGCATCCTCGATGCCCACGGACAGGCGGACGACGCCCGGCAGCACGCCCGCGTCGAGGAGCTGCTGCTCGGTGAGCTGCGCGTGCGTGGTCGAGGCCGGGTGGATGATGAGCGTCTTCGCGTCGCCGATGTTCGCGAGGTGGCTCGCGAGGTTCACCGACTCGATGAGCTTCTGGCCGACGCCGCGGCCGCCCTTCACCTCGAAGCTGAAGACGGAGCCCGGACCCTTCGGCAGATACTTCTGCGCCCGGTCGTGGTGGGGGTGCTCCGGCAGGCCGGCCCAGAAGACGCGCTCGATGCGGTCATCCTGATCGAGCCATTCGGCGACCTTGCGCGTGTTGTCGATGTGCGCCTGGATGCGGTACGGCAGCGTCTCGACGCCCTGCGCGAGCAGGAACGCGGAGTGCGGTGCGAGCGCCGGGCCGATGTCGCGCAGCTGCTCGGCGCGCAGTCGCGTGAGGAACGCGTACTCGCCGAAGTTGCCCGACCACTCGAGGCCGCCGTAGCTCGGAACGGGCTGGCCGAACAGCGGGAACTTCTCGGAGTGCCAGTGGAAGCGGCCCGACTCGACGACGACGCCGCCGAGGGTCGTGCCGTGGCCGCCGAGGAACTTCGTCGCGGAGTGCGTGACGATGTCGGCGCCCCACTCGATCGGGCGGTTCAGGTACGGCGTCGCGATCGTCGAGTCGACGATGAGCGGGATGCCGTGGGCGTGCGCGACGTCGGCGAGCGCCTCGAGATCGGCGATCTCGCCGGACGGGTTCGCGATCGTCTCGACGAAGAGGGCCTTGGTCTGCTCGGTGATCGCGGCGGCGTAGTCCTCGGCGTTCGCGGACTGGACGAACGTCGTCTCGATGCCGAATCGGCGGAGGGTGACGTCGAGCTGGGTGATGGAACCGCCGTAGAGGTTCGCGGAGGCGACGATGTGGTCGCCCGAGCCCGCGAGGCTCGCGAAGACGATGTACTGCGCCGACAGGCCGCTCGCCGTGGCGACGGCGCCGAGGCCACCCTCGAGGCTCGCGACGCGCTCCTCGAACGCCGCGACCGTCGGGTTCGCGAGGCGCGAGTAGATGTTGCCGTACTTCTGCAGGGCGAACCGCGCGGCCGCGTCGGCGGTGTCGTCGAAGACGAACGCGCTCGACTGGTAGATGGGGAGCGCCCGCGCGCCATGGGCGCCGTCGGGGATGTTGCCCGCGTGGATCGCGCGGGTCTTGAAGCCGTATTCGCGGTCTGCCATGCGGGCCAGGATACGGCCGCTCCGGCGGCCGCCCAGCCGCCGCCGTCACAGAGGGCAACGGGCGGGCAACGACGGGTCCCCTCCTCTCCCTAGGCTGTCGAGGTGATCGAATGGCTCGCCGCCCACTGGACCGAGGTCCTGGGCTTCGCGACGGGCGCCGCCTGCGTCGCGCTCGCCGGACTCCGCAACGTCTGGAACTATCCGGTCGGCATTGCGAACAACCTCGTGTTCCTCGTGCTGTTCGCCGGCACCGGCCTCTACGCGTCGGCGGGGCTGCAGGTCGTCTACCTCGCGCTCGCCGTGCACGGCTGGGTGCGCTGGACGCGCGGCGTCGAGCAGGATGCCGGGTACATCGGCCGCACGCCGGCGCGGCTCGTACCGTTGCTGATCGCGGCCGGGCTCGGTCTCGCCGGCGTGCTCTGGTGGGTGCTCGCGACGTTCGCGGGGTCGCCGCTCGCGCCCGTCGACGCCGCGACGACCGCGGCGAGCCTGGTCGCCCAGTACTTGCTGAACCGCAAGCTCCTCGAGAACTGGTACGTGTGGATCGGCGTCGACATCGTGTTCGCGACGCTCATGTTCGCGACGCTCATGTTCGCGACGGGCCTGTGGATCACGGGCATCCTCTACCTCGGCTTCATCGTGCTCTGCATCGCGAGCCTGCGCAGCTGGCGGGCGGTCGAGCGCGCCGGGACGACCCCGGCCAGCGCGGCGACGGCGGAGCCCGCGCATGCCTGAGGCGGCCCCGCGGTACGCGCACGGGCTCGTGATCGGCAAGTTCTACCCGTTCCACGTCGGCCACGCGAACCTCATCCGTTCCGCGATCCGCGCGTGCGAGCGCGTCACGGTGGAGGTGCTCGGCTCGCGCGTCGAGTCGATCCCCCTGCAGGCCCGGGCCGACTGGGTCCGCGAAGAGCATCCGGGCGCCCGCGTCGTCGCGGCCTACGACGAGTCGCCCGTCGACTTCGGCTCCGAGGCCGCGTGGCGCGCCCACACCGCGCTCATCGCCCGGCTCGCGGACGGCCCCGTCGACGCCGTGTTCACCAGCGACGAGTACGGCGCGGAGCTCGCCCGCCGCCTCGGCGCGGACTGGGTGCAGGTGGATCCCGGCCGAGCGGCCAACCCGGTCTCCGGCAGCGCGATCCGCGCCGATCTCGCCGGTCACTGGCACGAGCTCGGTGCGGCCGCCCGTGCGGGGCTCGCCGCGCGCGTCGTCGTGCTCGGCGCCGAGTCAACCGGGACGACGACGCTCGCGGGCGACCTCGCCGCCGCGCTCGGCACCGGGTGGGTGCCCGAGTACGGGCGCGAGCACAGTGTCGCCCGGGAGGGCGGCCTCGACGCGCCGTGGCGCAGCGACGAGTTCGACCTCATCGTCGATCGGCAGATCGCGCTCGAGGACGCCGCCCTACGCCGCATTCCGGCGCCCGTGCTCGTGTGCGACACCGACGTGCTCGCCACCGCGATCTGGCACGAGCGGTACGTGGGCGCGCCCGCCCCGCGCCTTCTCGCCCGCGCCGCGGCGCACCGGCCCGCGCTCTACGTCCTCACGGGCGACGACATCCCGTTCGTGCAGGACGGCACGCGAGACGGCGAGCATCTCCGCCACGGCATGCAGGAGCGGTTCCGCGCCGTGCTCGCCTATGCCGGCGTGCCCTGGCTCGAGGTGCGTGGCGCCCGCGACGCGCGTCTCGCCGCGGCGCTCAGCGCCGTGCGTCGGATGCTCGCCGAGCGGCACGCCTTCGCGACCCCGCTCGAAGGACGTCCGATGGTCGAACAGGTCGCCCTGGAGCTCGGCCGCGCGTCGGCAGTGCCGGAGCCCGAGCCCCTCGGCGCCGGCCGTCCCGGGCCCCGAACGTAGACTCGTCGGGTGAACGAGCAGCATCCGAATGTCGACTGAACCGCCTGTCGAACCGCCGCTCGAGACCGGCGGCCGAGCGGTCATCCCGCCGGTGAAGCGCCGGTTCGTCGACCTCGCGCCGCTGCGGGCCTCGCCCGCCTTCGCCCGGCTCTGGATCGGCACCTCGATCTCCGGCATCGGCGCGCAGCTCACCATCGTCGCCGTCGGGCTGCAGCTCTTCGACATGACGGGCTCGACGCTCGCCGTCGCGCTCGTCGGCGGCATCGCGCTCCTGCCGATGATCGTCGCCGGGCTCTGGGGCGGGATGCTCGCCGACGCGTTCGATCGCAAGCGCGTGCTCATCGTCTCCTCGCTCGTGAGCTGGGCGTCCACCATCGGCCTGCTCGTGCTCTCGGCGGTGGACGCCTCGCTCGCCGCCGACGGCGTGCGCGGCTGGGTCTGGCCGTTCTACGTGCTGACGACCCTGAACTCGATCGCGTCGACGATCTCGGGCGCGACGCGGGGCTCGGTGTACCCGCGCATCCTGCCCGCCGAACTCGTGTCCCGCGCGACGGCCCTCTCGGGGATCTCGATCGGCATCATGCTCACGGTCGGCCCCGCGCTCGCCGGCGTGCTCGTCGCGACCGTCGGGCTGCCGCTGACCTTCGCGGTCGACGTCGTGCTCTTCTCGGCCGGCTTCCTCGGCATCCTCGGCCTGCCGAAGCTGCCGCCGCTCGCGCACGCCGCCCGCCCCGGTCTGCAGTCGCTCCGCGACGGCCTCGATTTCCTGCGGCGCGCGCCGAACATCCGCGCGAGCTTCCTCGTCGACATCGTCGCCATGACGTTCGGTCGCCCGTACGCCCTGCTGCCCGCGGTCGGCGCGGCGGTCATCGGCGGCGGGGCGGTGACCGTCGGCATCCTCACCGCGGCGGCCGCCGTCGGCACCTTCACGACCTCCCTGCTTTCCGGCCCCGTCGCGCACGTGCACCGCTACGGCGTCGCGATCGGCCGCGCGATCATCGTCTACGGCGGCTGCATCGCCGCCTTCGGCGCCGTCGTCGGGCTCATGCAGACCGGGTGGTTCGGCGAGGTCGGCCCCGAGTGGGGGCAGGCGAACCTCGTCGCGCTCGCGCTCGCGGCCCTCGCGCTCGCCGGGTCGGGCGCCGCCGACGAGGTGAGCGCGATCTTCCGGCAGACGATGCTGCTGACCGCCGCGCCCGACGAGATGCGCGGGCGCCTCCAGGGCGTTTTCACCGTCGTCGTCGCGGGCGGCCCGCGCCTCGGCGACCTCTACGCGGGCATCCTCGCCTCGGCCGTCGCGCTCTGGTTCCCGCCGCTCCTCGGCGGCCTCGTCATCATGGCGACGCTCACGGTGCTGCTGCGGGTGCTCGTCTCGTTCCGCGAGTACGACGCGCGCGACCCGAAGCCCTGAACCGGGGGCGGCCGGCGCGCCGCTGCGCGGCAGCAGGTCAGGAGGGCAGCAGGCCGCGCGCCGTCAGTTCCGGGCGCACGCCCTCGGCGAACCAGTACGCCTCCTCGAGGTGCGGATAGCCCGAGAGCACGAACTCGTCGAACCCGTGGGCGCGGTACTCGGCGATCAGGTCGGCGACCTCGGCGAACGAGCCGACGAGCGCCGTGCCCGCGCCGCCGCGCACGAGCCCCGCGCCGGCCCAGAGGCCCGGGTGGATCTCGAGGTCGGCGCGGCTCGTGCCGGAGCCCTCGACGAGCGCGGCCTGGCGCCGCTGGCCCTCGGAGCCGGAGGCGGCGAACGCCGCGCGGCGCGATGCGATGAGCGCGGGGTCGAGGCCCGCGGCGAGCCGGTCGGCGGCCGCCCACGCCTCCGCCGACGTCGGCCGTGCGATGACGTGGTGCCGGATGCCGTAGCGCAGGGAGCGGCCGAGCTCGGCCGCGCGCTCCCGCACCCGCGCGATCTTCTCCGCGGCCTGCGCGGGCGGCTCGCCCCAGGTCAGGAAGACGTCGGCGTGCCGCGCGGCGACCTCGATGCCGGCGGCGGACGATCCGCCGAGGTAGATCTCCGGGACCCGCTCGAGCCGCGGCAGGTGCCCCTCGACGACGTCGAAGAACTCGCCGCGGTGGGTGACCGGCTCGCCGGCCCACAGGCGCCCGAGCAGTTCGAGGTATTCGGCGGCGCGGCGGTAGCGGGCATCCTTGTCGGCGTGGTCGCCGTACCGGCGTTGCTCGGCGTCCTCGCCGCCCACGACGACGTTGAGGCGGAGGCGCCCGCCGCTCACCGACTGGAACGCGGCGACCATCTGCGCCTGGACCGTCGGGGAGATGAGCCCCGGGCGCAGCGCGACGAGGTAGTCGAGGTCGCGCGTGTGCTGGCTGAGCGCGGTCGCGACCGTCCATCCCTCCTCGTTCCACGTGCCGGTCGGCACGAGCACCGCCTCGTAGTCGAGCGATTCGGCGGCCCGGGCGATCTGCGCGAGGTAGGGCAGCGACGCGGGGCGGTCGGCCGTCAGATGCTGGGTGGTCGAGTGGATGCCCGTCGCCGCGCCGAGGCTGAGGTCCGTGCGCGAGTCGCCCGTGAGCGGCAGGAACCAGTCGAGGATCACGTGATCGGGGCGGGCGGCGTGTTCGGGCATGGCGGTTCCTTCGGTGCGAGGGCCGGCGGCCGGCCGCGACCAGGGTAGGAGCGGGCGGGGCGCCGGGCCGTCGCCGGTGTCGTCCGGTGACCGCGGGTTGCGTCGTGTGTCCGTCCGGCACCGGCCGCGGCCCCGAGGACCGGCCATGGCCGGCCGCAACGACCGCGTGCACAGGCCCTGATCAGACCCCGTCGTTATGGTGGTATCCGGTCGCAGCACCGCGGCCCCGGACGACGGTTCAGTACCCGGCACGCGACAAGACTGGCCAGGAGCATCGTCATGTCCGTCGCACTCGCCTGGATCGTCCTCGTCGTCTCGGGTGTGCTGGAGGCCGTCTGGGCCACCGCACTCGGCCGCACCGAGGGGTTCACCAAACTCTGGCCGACCGTGGTCTTCGGCGTCGGCCTCGCCCTCAGCATGGCGGGCCTCGCCTTCGCGATGCGGGCCATCGACACCGCGACCGCCTACGCCGTCTGGGTCGGCATCGGCGCCTCCCTCACCGTCGTCTGGGCGATGGTCACGGGCGCCACGGATGTCTCGTTCGTGAAGATCCTCCTCATCCTCGGCCTCGTGGGCTGCGTCGTCGGCCTCAAACTCGTCGGCGACGCCGGGCACTGACCGCGG
Source organism: Agromyces seonyuensis (assembly GCF_009789225.1). GTDB lineage: Bacteria > Actinomycetota > Actinomycetes > Actinomycetales > Microbacteriaceae > Agromyces > Agromyces seonyuensis. Next base: position 16,156 of record NZ_WSTA01000044.1, read on the forward strand.
CCGCCGCGGGCGGGTCTCCATCCGGCGATCAACGTCGACGAAAGACATTCCAATTCGGCAAGTCAGTCGATAGAGTTGCCGACATGGAAAACGACATCCCGTCCCCGGCGCCCGGCGCTTCCGATCCGGCCGCCGGCGCCCGCGACGCGCTCGCTTCGCTCGAAGCGGATGCGGTGCACCTCGCCGACCGGGTGATCACGCCCTGGTGGTACCACCCGATCCTCGCGGTGCTCGTCGCGCTGATCATGACCGGTCTGTTGCTGCCGCCCTTCGGAACCGCGGCGTGCACCGCGACCGGCATCCTCGGGATGGTGCTGCTCATGCGGGCGTACGGCCGCGTCTCCGGCGTCGTCATCACGCAGGCCGCCGGCCCGCGCGGTCGGGCGCTCCTCTGGGCGCTCGTCGGCATCCTCGCCGCGGCGTTCATCGCCGTCGTCGTGATCGCGAACAGCGGCGCATCGGGCTGGTGGGCGGCGCTCGCGATCGTCCCGACCGCCGTGGCCGTCATCGTGCTCGGCCGGCGCTACGACGACTCCCTGCGTCGGGAGCTTCCGCTCGCATGACCCCGGAGCACGAAGCGGGCTTCGACGAGCTCATCCACTCACCGGTGCGGCTGCGCATCTGCGGGCTGCTGCGGCGCGTCGACGAACTCGAGTTCGGCGCCCTGCGCGATCTGCTCGGCGTGCAGGACGCCCACCTGTCCAAGAACCTCAAAGCGCTCGGCGATGCCGGCTACGTCGCCGTGCGGAAGGAGCGCTCGCCGGAGCGCTCTGACGCGCGGCGGCTGACGTGGGCGTCGCTGACGCCCGCCGGCCGCGCGGCGTTCGACGCCCACGTCGCGGCACTCACACGGATCGCGGCGGGCGAGCCCGCAGGCTGAGGCCGATCCGGCGACCCGCCCGGGGCGCCGGGCCGGTTCAGCCGGGCAGCATCCCCAAACCCCGGGCGAACGCCCGGGCCCGCTCGGCCATCGCGGCCGGCACTTCGGCGACCGTGAAGTGGCCGCCCTCCTCCAGCCGCTCGAAGACGCGCAGGTCCCGGTAGTACGAACGCGCGAGGGACTCCGGGTAGTCGGCCTCGTGCCGCTGGATGTGCACCGAGGCGGGGACGTCGACAGGCGGCATGGGCTCCGGCTGGTCGGCGCCCTCGAAGTACGGGCGGAACGACGTGCCGATCGAGTCGGTGACCCAGTAGAGCATCGCCTCGGTGAGCAGGCGGTCGCGCGAGATGCGGGCCTCGACCGCGGCGGGATCGCCGGGCGGGGTGTCGCTCCACTCGACGAGCTTCTCGACGAGCCACGCGAGCAGCCCGGTGGGGGAGTCGCCGAGCGCCGCCGCGAGCGTGTCGGGCCGGGTGGCCTGCACGTGCCCGTAGGCGCCGTTCGGTTCGCGCTCCGCGTCGAGCCGGGCGAAGAACGCCACCTGATCGGGTTCGACGAGCTCGGCGCGCTCGGCGGCCGACGGGAAGTGGGCGTGCGCGACGAGGATGCCCGCGACGTGCTCGGGGTACGTGGCCGCGATGAGGTCGTTGACATAGGCCGACACGTCCTCGCCGTAGGTGAGGTAGCGCTCGTACCCGAGCACCTCGGTCATGAGCCGGTGCATGGTCTCGGCGAGGCGCGGGTCGGTGACCGGCCCGTCGCGGTAGGGCGACGAGAAGGCGAAGCCGGGCAGGCTCGCGACGACGACGTGGAAGTCGGGCAGCAGGTCGGCGAAGTCGAGCTGGAGCGCGTAGGTGTGCGGCCAGCCGTGCATGACGAGGAGCGCCGGCGCGTCGGGCCGGGCCGAGCGCAGGTGCGCGAAGTGGATGCTCGCATCGCCGATCTCGGCGATGAACTGCGGATGCGCGTTCAGCCACCGTTCGCGTTCCCGCCAGTCGAACGCGAGCCACGAGCGGGCGAGGTCGTCGAGATAGCCGGCGCTCATGCCGGAGGGCGGGCGTCGCGGCGAGTCGGCCGGGATGCGACGCCGCGCGAGTCGTTCGCGGAGGTCGGCGAGCACGTCGTCGGGCACGTCGATGCGGAAAGGTCGTGCGGCAGCGGACATACCCCGACGCTAGGCCGCACCGCCGACACCGCGACGGGACGATCGGCAGCGCGTATGTCAAGAATCCTTGACGCGATGTCGAGAATTGCTTACCTTGCCGATGTCAAAGATTCCTGACATCCAATGGAGGTCCGCATGTCGTACGAAGAGAAGGGCACCTGGGTCTTCCTCGTCGTGGCCGTCGCCGGGTACGCGGTCTATCTCGCCCTCGTGCTGCCGCAGCTCGGCGGCATCCCGATCGCCGACATCGACTACGTGGCGCCCATGCTCTGGACGATCGGCGGCGCCATCGTCGCCGCGATCGTGCTGCGCATCCTCGTCGAGATCTTCGCGCCGAGCGACTCGTATCGGGGCGACGCCCGCGACCGCGAGATCGAGCGCACCGGCGACCGCGTCGGCAACTCGTTCATCGTCATCGGGGCGCTCGGCGCCATGGTGCTCGCCTGGTTCGAGGCCGACTGGTTCTGGATCGCCAACGCGGTCTACGCCGGGTTCGTGCTGTCGGCACTGCTGTCGTCGATCACCCGGCTCGTCGCCTACCGCCGAGGAGGGTTCCAGGAATGGTGAAGCCCACCCGCGTGACCAACCGCATCCGCGCCCTGCGATTCGAGCACGGCGAACTCACCCAGGCCGAACTCGCGACGCGCATCGGCGTCACCCGCCAGACCGTCATCGCCATCGAGCAGGGCCGGTACTCGCCGACCCTCGAGCTGGCCTTCCAGATCGCCCGCGTCTTCGGGGTCGGCCTCGACGACGTCTTCGACTACCCCGCCTCCGAGGAGGAATGACATGTCCACCATGCACGCCTGGGTCCGCCACGACTACGGCGGCCCCGATCGGCTCGAGCGGGCCGTGCTGCCCGTTCCCGCACCCGCCGCCGGGGAGGTGCTCGTGCGCGTCACCGCGAGCGCCGTGAACTCCGCCGACCTGCACCTGCTCCGCGGCGAGCCGCGCGTGGTCCGCCTCGCCTTCGGCGCGCGTCGGCCCCGCGCGGCGCAGCTCGGCCGCGACTGCGCCGGCGTCGTCGAGGCGGTCGGCCCTGGCGTCGACCCATCGCTCGTCGGCACCCTCGTGCACGGCGAGGCGGATGCCGCCTGGGCCGAGTACGCCGTCCTGCCCGCCGACGTGGTCGTGCCCGTCCCGGACGCCCTCGACGAGACGACCGCCGCGGCCGTGCCGCTCGCCGGCGTCACCGCCGTGCAGGCCATGCGCCGGCTCGGCGACGTCTCGGGTCGGCGGATGCTCGTGACCGGCGCATCCGGGTGCGTCGGCCTCTACGTCGTGCAGCTCGCCCGGGCCGCGGGGGCGCACGTCACCGCGGTCGCGAGCGCCCGACGTGCCGACCTCGTGCGCTCGGCCGGGGCGGAGCACGTCGTCGACCGGCACGATCCCGCCGACGATCCCGGCGACGAGTTCGGCGCGATCGTCGACGTCATGGCCGTGCGGCCCCTGTCTGAGGTGCTGCCGCGGCTCGCCGCCGACGGCGTCTACCTGTCGGTCGGGGGCGACGGCACCCCCGTGCTCGGCCCGCTGCCGCGCATCGCCGGGCTCGCCGCCCGTGGGCCGTTCACCCGGCGCCGCCTCCGCTCGCTCGCGGCCCGCCGCAGCGGCGCCGACCTCGCCGACCTCGACGCCCGCATCGACCGCGGCGAGGTGCGCCCGATGATCGACCGCGTGGTGGACTTCGCCGACGTCCCCGACGCGCTCCGCGCCTTCGAAGCGGGCGAGGCGAACGGCCGGCTGCTCATCCGCATCGCCGCCTGAGGCTACGCTCGCCGGATGATCCTCGAGCACGCCATCCTTCCCGTCCTGCCCGGTCTCGAGGAGGAGTTCGAAGCCGCCTTCGCCGAGGCCGCGCCGATCATCGCCGGGATGGCGGGCTTCGTCGACCTGCGGCTCTCGCGCTCGATCGAGACGTCGAACGAGTATCTGCTGCTCGTGCACTGGGAGTCCGTCGAGGCCCACGAGCAGGGGTTCCGCGGCTCGCCCGGGTACGGCCGTTGGCGTGAGCTCCTGCACCGCTTCTACGAGCCGTTCCCGAACGTCGAGCACTTCGCGCCCGTCCAGGAGACCGGGCCGATCGGCTGAGACGCGGGCGGTGCGGAGCGGCGGATGACACCGGGTGCGCTCGCCTGGCATTCTGGTGCCGCCGGATCGAGTGGAACCGGCGCGATGCCGGCGAGTCCGGCCTCCGGGGGGAGCGCAATGTCCGAAGGAATCGCCGGCTCGGGCCGGACCGTCGCAGCGGGTTCGGTCCGCCGCATCCTCCGCCGTCCCGGCACCGACGCCGAGTCCGTCGAGTCGGTCGCCCTGCTGCTCGGCGCCGCCGCGCTCGTGGTCGTCGGACTCGTCGCGCTGCCGGTGTTCTGGGGGCAGGACGTTCCCATCAGCGGACGTGGGTCGGTCGGGCAGTTCGTCGCGATCTCGAGCGGGATCGTCGCGCTCCCGGCGTTCGTGCTCGGTCGGCTGGTCGCCCGCCGCGGCGGCGCCGTGACCGGGGCCCTCGCGGTGCTGCGCTGGTTCGACGACGCCGCGCTCGCGCTCGCGCACGCGCTCATCGTGCTCCTCGGCTGGACGGCGCTGAGCGACGTCTTCGCGCGCAGCTTCGAGGGCGCGGAGGTCTTCAGCATCCCGGCGATCATCCTCTCCGGAGCGGCCGCGGCCGTCAGCGCGTATGCGGTCTACCTCTCCGCGGTGCGGCTCACTCCGGTGCTGCTCTCCCTCGTGCTGGCCGTGTTCCTCGTCATCGGCATCGTCACGAGCATGCTCACGTCGACCGACCCCGAGTGGTGGAAGATGAACCTCTCCGCGCTCGGGATGACCGACGACCTGTCGGCCTTCGCCTTCAATCTCACGCTCATCGTCGCCGGGGCGATCGTGACGATCGTCGCCCGCGCGGGCACGGCCGAGCTGCCCGCAGACGACGGCGACGCAGGCCATGGACGCCGCTCCGTGCGGATCTCCCTCGTGCTCATCGGGATCTTCCTCGCGTGCGTCGGCATCTTCCACGTGGACACGAGCTTCTGGATCCACAACTCGGTCGCGACGGGCATGGTCGTCGTGTTCGCGGTCCTCGTCTTCAATCTGCGGCGCTGGGTGCCCGGCATGCCGAAGGTGTTCCTCTGGTTCGGCTACGCCGACGTGGCCATCACGGTGCTGCTCGCGGTGTTCTTCGCCGTCGGGTACTACACGCTCACGGCCGTCGAACTCGTCGCCGCGGTGCTGATCTTCGCCTGGATCATCGTGTTCCTGCGCAACGCCGGTGCCGTCGGGGCCGTCGAAGCCGCGGACGCGGCCGAGGAGTCGACGGCCGGCAGCGCTCAGCCGACCAGCGCCGCCCCGTAACCGAGCAGGGCGATGAGCGCCCAGGCCGCGAGGCCGACGAGCGCCGCCTTCCACCCGGTGCGGGCGAGTTCCGTGATGCGCACGGAGGTGCCGATCGCGAAGAGCGCCATGGCGAGCAGCGCGGTCTGCAGCACGTTCGCGCCGTCGAGCACCGCGTCGGGGATCGGGACGAACGAACGCACGAGCACCGCCGCGACGAAGCCGACGAGGAACAGCGGCACGATGGACGGCCGGGTTCCGGTGGCATCCGGCGTGCGACGACGGCGGATGCCGGCGACGATCGCGACCATCGGGGCGAGCAGCAGCACGCGGGTGAGCTTCACGACGACGGCGATCGCGAGGGCCGCGGGGCCCAAGATCTGCGCCGTCGCGACGACCTGGCCGACGTCGTGCACGCTCGCGCCGACCCAGTGCCCGAACTGCTCCGGCGTGAGACCGAGCGGCACCGCAAGCGCCGGCAGCACGGCGATGGCGAGGGTGCCGAAGAGGGTCACGAGCGCGACGGGCACCGCCTGATCGCGGCGCTTCGCCCCGACGGCGGCGCTCATCGCGCCGATCGCGCTCGCGCCGCAGATCGAGAAGCCGGCCGCGAGCAGGATGGGCTGCTCGCCCGGCAGCCTGGCGAGTCGGCCGAGCCCCCAAGTGCCGAAGAACGCGAGGACGACGACCAGCACCGTCGTGAGGATCGCGACCCAGCCGAGGTCGGCGAGGTCGGACAGGCTCAGCTGGAGTCCGAGCAGGACGATGCCGGCGCGCAGCAGCGTCTTCGACGAGAACGCGAGACCGGGGGCCAGGACGCCCGTGAGGATCGGCCGGACGCCGGGCAGTTGCGCGAGCACGAGGCCCAGCACGACGGCGACGGTGAGCATCGGCACGTTCTCGAGCCCGCCGGCGATGCCCCAGGAGACGAGGGCGGCCGCACCGGCGACCGCGATACCCGGCAGCAGCCGGACCAGCGTGGCGCCGGCCGCCGTGCCGCGGGGAGGCGCGCCGCCGCTCATGCCCAGGTCGGCAGCCAGAAGTGCAGCTGCCGGAAGGTCGGGGACACCGCGATCGCGGAGTACAGCGGGTAGAAGAAGACGGCGACGACGAGCACGGCGACGAGGAAGACGCCCGCCGTCGCGAGCCCTCGTTGGCGCCGCCAGGTCGGATCGTCCGGGCTCCCGACGAGCAATCGGATCACCCACGTGAGCGCGAGCACGGTGAAGGGCTGCAGCACGATCATGTAGAACTCGAACACCGTGCGGTTCGGGTAGAGCAGCCACGGTCCCCACGTCGCGACCACGCCGACGAGCAGCGCCCCGACCTGCCACTCACGGTAGCGCGCGAGCCGGTAGACGAGGTAGAAGACGGCCGCCGCCGCCGCCCACCAGATGAGCGGGTTGCCGATCGCCATGATCGACTCCCAGCACTGCGAGGCACCGCACTGCGCGGGATCCTGCTCGTGGAAGTACATGTTCGTCGGGCGGATCATGAACAGGAACGTCCACGGGGCGGCCTGGTACGGGTGGGACGAGTCGACGCCGACGTGGTAGCCGTAGGCCGACTGATGGTAGTGCCAGAGGCTCTGCAGCGGCAGCGGCACCCACGACCAGAGACCCGTCGCGGCATTGCCGGCCTCGGTCGCCCACTGCCGGTAGTAGCCGCCCTGCGTGACGAGCCACCCGGTCCAGCTCGAGAGGTACACGACGAACGCGACGGGGACGAGCAGCAGGAAGGTGACCGGCCCCTGCTTCAGGATCGCCCCGGTGCCCCAGAGCGCGACCCCCGCGCGCCGCCGGGCGAGCGCGTCGACGACGATGAGGTACACGCCGAAGGCGGCGAGGGCGTAGAGGCCCGACCACTTCACGGCGCACGCCGCGCCGAACGCCGCGCCGGCGGCGAGCACCCACGGCCGGTTCCAGATCGCCGGGCCGAGCGCGGGGTCCCGCCCGGCGGCGTCGAGCCGCAGGAGCCGGCGTTCGAGGGCGCGTTCGTTCGATTCTCGGTCGAGCAGCACGAACCAGAACCCGATCGCGATGAACAGGGCGAGCCACGTGTCGAGCAGGGCGACGCGGGAGAGCACGATCGCGTGCCCGTCGACGGCGAGCAGCAGGCCGGCGATGACGGCGAGCGCCGTGCTGCGGAAGAGCCGGCGGCCGCACAGCATGACGACGGCGACGAGCAGCACGCCGGCGAGCGCGGTGGTCGCGCGCCACCAGAAGGCGTCGTCGGCGCCGCCGAGTGCCATCCCGAGCGCGATGAGCCACTTGCCGAGGGGCGGATGCACGACGTACGAGCCGGCGGTGAGGAACGAGTCCACGTCGCCCGACTCGAACGCCGGGTTCGGCTCGTCGGGCCACTGCGCCTCGTAGCCGAGGTGCAGGAGGCTCCAGGCATCTTTCACGTAGTAGGTCTCGTCGAAGACGAGGGTCTGCGGGTGCCCGAGGTTCCAGAACCGCAGGACGGCCGCGAGGATCAGGACGAGCGCGGGACCGCCCCACGCCCAGAGCCGGCGCCGCGCCGGCGTCGAGAGCAGCGCCGCGACGCGGGCGTCGAATCGGGTGCCGCGCGGTTCGTCGGGGTCGTCACGCCGGTCGGGACGTCGGTGGCGGGGCAGCGGCGCTCCCTCGGCGACGGATTCCGCCGACTCCGGGTCGCGCGGTTCCCCCTCCGCGCCCGTCTGCTCGGCGCCGTCCTGCTCGGCGCCGTCCTGGTCGGCGCCGTCCTGCTCGGCACCGGCCTGCGACGGGTCGAGGAGCAGGGGCGCGTCGACGTCGAGACGTGGGTCGGTCTGGGGCGCGCCGAGCACCGGCCCCGTCTCGTTCGTCATGCGGACATGGTAGGCCAGCCGCGCGGGCCGGGCCGAAGCGGGCTCCGGCGTCTCAGACGCCGGCGGGCGGCCACACGCCGATGATGAGCGCCATCACGATGACGGTCACGAGCTCGTGCGCGATGTTGAGGATCGTGAGATTCGCGGGGCGGCCTTCGAAGGCGTCGTGGGTGATGAAGCGGGCGGCGGTGAACCCCGCCCAGAGGATGACCCCCGTGAACAGCGCGTTCCAGAAGAAGGAGCCGCTGTAGAACGACCACGCGATGTAGGCGGCGCCCGCGAGCACCCACGCCGAGACGAAGCTCACGAGCACCGTGACGACGATCGGACCGACGGCGCTGCCCTGGGCGTCCGGGTCGACCTTCGCGAGCTGCATCCACCGGGTGCCGAACACCTTCGGCGTGTACCAGACCGACCCGACGATCATCGTCGAGACCGTCGCCACGAGCACGGCCCAGTAGTTGATCTCCGGCACCATCGCGGCCCCCTCCCGCCGGGGCCGTTCCGGCCCGCCTGGGGCGAGCCTATGCCCGCGGGGCCTCCGCCGTCGCCGGGCGCGGCGGAGCACGCGGGGTCCGCGCGGCGGCGGCATGCGCCGGGCCGGTCCAGACTGGAGGGCATGATCATCCTCGCGGCGACCCCGATCGGCAACCTCGGCGATGCGTCGACCCGGCTCCGCGAGGCGCTCGAGTCGGCGACGACGGTCGCGAGCGAGGACACCCGCGTCACCCAGCGCCTGCTCGCGGGCCTCGGGATCGCGAACCGGCCGAAGCTTCTCGCCCTGCACGAGCACAACGAGCGGCAGAAGTCCGCCGAGCTCGTCGAGCTCGCCCGCGACGCCGATCTGCTCGTGCTCACGGATGCCGGCATGCCCGCCGTCTCCGACCCCGGCTACGTGCTCGTGACCGCGGCGATCGCGGGCGGCGTCGACGTCACGGTCATCCCGGGGCCGAGCGCGGTCGTCACCGCGCTCGCCGTGAGCGGCCTGCCGACCGACCGGTTCGCCTTCGAGGGGTTCCTGCCGCGCAAGAGCGGCGAGCGGCGACGGATGCTCGCGGGGCTCGCCGGCGACCGGCGCACCCTCCTCTTCTTCGAGTCGCCGAACCGCCTCGCGGACAGCCTCGACGACGTCGCCGCAGTGTTCGGCGCGGACCGACCCGCGGCCGTGTGCCGGGAACTCACGAAACTCCACGAGGAGGTTCGGCGGGGGCCGGTCGGCGAACTCGCCGAGTGGGCGCGCGGCGGCGTGCGCGGCGAGATCTGCCTCGTCGTCGGCGGCGCCCCCGAGCAGGCCGCCGACCCCGCCGCCGCGCTCGCCCGCGTGCAGGAGCTCGTCGCCGCCGGAACCCGGCTGAAGGATGCCGCGGCGACCGTCGCCGCGGAGACGGGGCTCGGCAAGCGCGAGCTCTACGAAGCGGCGCTCGCGGCGCGCGCCTGAGCCTCCCGTCGGTCGACCAGCGACGAAGGCGCGTATCGAGACCTCGTACCGCCCGGGTCTCGATACGCTTCGCTACTCGACCAGCGACGAGGGCGCGTATCGAGACTTCGTACCGCCCGGGTCTCGATACGCTTCGCTACTCGACCAGCGGGGCCGGTAACGCGGGCGATCGCACAGTCGGCGCTCGATAAGATCGTGGGATGGCCGACGGCTCCTCGTTCTACATCACCACGCCCATCTTCTACGTCAACGACGTGCCCCACATCGGGCACGCGTACACGGAGGTGGCCGCCGACGTGCTCGCGCGGTGGCACCGCCAGGGCGGCGACGAGACGTGGATGCTGACGGGCACCGACGAGCACGGCCAGAAGATCCTGCGCACCGCGACCGCCAACGGCGTCACGCCGAAGGAGTGGGCCGACAAGCTCGTCGAGACCTCGTGGAAGCCGCTGCTCGAGACGATCGATATCGCCAACGACGACTTCATCCGCACGACCGACGAGCGCCACGAGGCCAACGTCCAGAAGTTCCTCCAGCACCTCTACGACGAGGGCCACATCTACACGGGCGAGTACGAGGGCTTCTACTGCGTCGGCTGCGAGGAGTACAAGCAGCCGTCCGACCTCGTCGCGGGCACCGGCGAGTACGAGGGCCAGCAGGTCTGCGCCATCCACTCGAAGCCCGTCGAGCTGCTGCACGAGAAGAACTACTTCTTCCGCATGTCCGCGTTCGCCGACCGCCTCCTCGCGCTCTACGAGGAGCGCCCCGACTTCGTGCAGCCCGAGTCGGCGCGCAACGAGGTCGTCTCGTTCGTGAAGTCCGGCCTGTCCGACCTCTCGATCTCCCGGTCGACCTTCGACTGGGGCATCAAGGTGCCGTGGGACGAGTCGCACGTCGTCTACGTGTGGTTCGACGCGCTGCTCAACTACATCACCGCGATCGGCTACGGCGAAGACACCGACGAGTTCGCGAAGCGCTGGCCCGCCCAGCACCTCGTCGGCAAAGACATCCTGCGCTTCCACGCCGTCATCTGGCCGGCCATGCTCCTCGCGGCCGGCCTCGAGGTGCCGCGCGGCGTCTTCGGCCACGGCTGGCTCCTCGTCGGCGGCGAGAAGATGTCGAAGTCCAAGCTCACGGGCATCGCCCCCGAGCAGATCACCGACACGTTCGGCTCCGACGCGTTCCGCTACTACTTCCTGCGCGCCATCTCGTTCGGCCAGGACGGCTCGTTCTCGTGGGAGGACCTGTCGGCCCGCTACCAGGCCGAGCTCGCCAACGGCTTCGGCAACCTCGCCTCGCGCGTCGTCGCGATGATCACGCGCTACCGCGAGGGCGTCGTGCCGGCCTCGGTCGCGCCCGGCGAGGCCGAGGCGGCCATCGCGGAGGTCGAGCGGCGGGCCACGGATGCCTCGTGGGCCGCGATCGGCCGGATCGCGCCGCACGAGGCCATCGCCGCCGTGTGGGAGCTCGTCGACGCCCTCAACGGCTACGTCACCGAGCAGGAGCCGTGGGTGCTCGCGAAGGACCCGGCGAACGCCGAGCGCCTCGACACCGTCCTCGCGACCGCGTACCACGGCGTCGGCACGCTCGCCGTGCTGCTCTCGCCGGTCGTGCCGAAGGCCGCCGCGAAGCTGTGGAGCGCCCTCGGCGCGCCCGGCAAGGTGCAGGACGTGCGCGTCGACCGCGCCCACGAGTGGTCGCTCGGCGCGCAGGTGTCGGCGCTCGAGCCGCTCTTCCCGCGCATCGAGACCACCGCGTGAGCGAGCACCTGCGCGCCCGCGCCTCCGACAAGCCGGCGGAGTACCCGCCGCTGCCCGAGCCGCTCGCCGTGCCGGTGTACGACAACCACACGCACCTCGAGATCGCCGACGGCGCACTGCCGATCGATCCGGCGGAGCACCTCGACCGCGCCGTGGCCGTGGGCATCGCGGGCGTCGTGCAGGTCGGCACCGACGTCGCGACGTCGATCTGGTCGGCCGAGCTCGCCGCCCGCGAGCCGCGCGTGCTCGCCGCCGTGGCGCTGCACCCGAACGAGGCGCCGGAGCTCGAGGCATCCGGAACCCTCGACGACGCGCTCGCGACGATCGACGCGCTCGCGGCCCAGCCGCGCGTGCGCGCCGTCGGCGAGACCGGGCTCGACTTCTTCCGCACCGACGAGCCCGGGATGCCCGCGCAGTTCCGCTCGTTCGAGGCGCACATCGACATCGCCAAGCGGCACGGCGTCGCGCTCCAGATCCACGACCGCGACGCCCACGACGACGTCGTGGCGACCCTCGCGCGCGTCGGCGCCCCCGAGACGACGGTGTTCCACTGCTTCTCGGGCGGCGCCGAGCTCGCCCGCGTCGCCGCCGACGCCGGCTGGTACTGCTCGTTCGCCGGCAACGTGACGTTCAAGAACGCGCAGAACCTGCGCGACGCGCTCGCGATCGTGCCCCGGGAGCGGATCCTCGTCGAAACCGACGCCCCGTACCTCACGCCCGCGCCGCTGCGCGGCCGGCCGAATGCGCCCTACCTCGTGCCGCTCACCGTGCGGTTCATGGCCGACGTGCTCGGTGCCGACCTCGACGAGCTCAGCGCGCAGCTGGCCGAGAACACCGTGCGCGCCTACGGGTCGTGGCACGCCGACTCGGCTGCGACCGGCGCGGCACCCGCGGCGAGCGCATGAGCGGGGCGAGCATGCAGGCAGTCGAGACGAGAACGGCAGGGGAGCGATGAACGCGCACCGGCACGAACGCCCGCTGGAGGGCGGCGTGGGGCCGCACCTGCTCGGCGCCGCCGAGATCCGCGAGCTCGCCGCGCACCTCGACGTCACGCCGACGAAGAAGCTCGGACAGAACTTCGTGCACGACGCGAACACCGTGCGCAAGATCGTGTCGACCGCGGGCGTCCAGCGCGGCGAGACGGTGCTCGAGATCGGTCCCGGCCTCGGCTCCCTCACCCTCGGGCTGCTCGAGGCGGGCGCCGACGTCGTCGCGGTCGAGATCGACCCGCGGCTCGCCGAGCAGCTGCCGCACACGGCGGCCCTCCTCCAGCCGGGCACGAAGCTCGACGTCGTCGTCGGCGACGCCCTGCGCGTCACCGAACTTCCCGCCGCCCCGGTGAAGGTCGTCGCCAACCTCCCGTACAACGTCTCGGTGCCGGTGCTGCTGCACCTGCTCGAGCACTTCGACTCCCTCGCGAGCGGCATCGTCATGGTGCAGGCCGAGGTCGGCGAACGGCTCGCGGCCGCGCCCGGGTCGAAGGTGTACGGCGCGCCCAGCGCGAAGGCCGCCTGGTACGGCGACTGGCGGCTCGCGGGCAACGTCTCCCGCACCGTCTTCTGGCCCGTGCCGAACGTCGACTCGGTGCTCGTCGGCTTCGCGCGCACCGGCGTGCCCGGCAGCGAGGCCGAGCGGCGCGAGACGTTCGCCCTCATCGACGGTGCGTTCGGCCAGCGGCGCAAGATGCTGCGCCAGTCGCTCTCCGGCCTGCTCGGCGGCTCGTCGGCCGCCGCCTCCGAGGTGCTCGAGTCGGCGGGCGTCGACCCGCAGTCCCGCGGCGAATCCCTGACGGTCGAGGACTTCCTCGGCATCGCCCGTGCGGCGGCCGCGGCGGGCGTCTCGGTCCCGGTCACGCGCGGCCGACCGGTCGAGTAGCGCGACGCCCAGATCCGTTCCGGCCCCGGGCCCCGGCTCGCAGTAGCGTGGGGCGCATGGTGGAGCAGCACGACGAGCGCGCCACGCGCGGCAGCGGATCGGTCGCCGGCGATGCGGCCGTGATCGAGGCGACCGGCCGCAGTCGCGACGACTGGTTCGGGATGCTCGACGCCGACGGCGCGCTCGAGTGGAAGCACGGTCGCATTGCGGCGCGACTCGCCGACCACTACGACGTCGATCCCTGGTGGGCGCAGCACGTCACCGTCGCCTACGAGCAGGCCCGCGGCCTCCGGCGTCCCGGCCAACGGCCCGACGGCACGTTCGAGTTCGCGGTGTCGCGCACGGTCCGACCCGAGGGCGACGCGGATCCCGCCGCGGTGCACGCCGCCCTCGACGCGCTCGTCGCGGTCGTCGCCGCCGACCTCGGCACCGAACCCGTCAGCCGCAGCGGCGCCGCGGTGAAGCATCCGACCGCCAGGTGGCCGCTCGCGGAAGGCGCCCTGCTCGCGACGGCGAGCGCCGCCTCGATCGAGCGGATCTCGCTCGGCCTCACCCGCTCGGGGCTCGCCGACGACGCCGGGATCCCCGACGAGAAGGCGCGGCTGCGCGCACTGCTCGCCGCGGTCGCGCCCGGTACCGTGGAACCATGACGATCGCGGAGACCAGCGAGGCAGTCCACTCGACGGCTCCCGGCAAGATCAACCTCTACATGCGCGTCGGCGCGCTCCAGTCCGACGGCTACCACGACGTCGCCACGGCCTACCAGGCGGTCTCGCTCGCCGAGCACTGCGTCGCGACGCCGTCGACCGGCTTCACCGTCTCGTTCGGCGGCTCGATCGACACGACCGGTCTGCCCGTGGACGACTCGAACCTCGCCATCCGCGCGGCACGGCTGCTCGCGGCCCACACGGGCGTCGCCGACGGGGTGCACCTCTCGATCGACAAGCACGTCCCCATCGCGGGCGGCATGGGCGGCGGGTCCGCCGACGCGGCCGCGGCGCTCGTCGCGTGCGACGCGCTGTGGGGCACGGAGCTCTCGCGCGAGGAACTGCACGGACTCGCCGCCCAGCTCGGCGCCGACGTGCCCTTCGCGCTCATGGGCGGCACGGCGGTCGGCACCGGCCGGGGCGAGCGGCTCAGCCCCGCCCTCGCGACCGGCGTCTTCCACTGGGTGCTCGTGCCCGCCGAGTTCGGCCTCTCGACGCCGGCCGTCTACCGCGAGCTCGACCGGCTGCGCGACGTCGGCGAGGCGATCCCCGCGCCGGAGACGCCCGAGGTCGACACGGCCGTGCTGCACGCGCTCCGCGCCGGCGACGCCGTGCGGCTCGCGGATGCCCTGCACAACGACCTCCAGGCCGCGGCGCTCTCGCTCGCGCCACCGCTCCGCGACATCCTCGATCTCGGGCTCGACCACGGCGCCCTCGCGGGCATCGTCTCCGGATCCGGGCCGACGCTCGCCTTCCTCGCCGTCGACGCCGCCGCCTCGGCGACCCTCGCCGCCGCGCTGCGCACTGCCGGCCACCCCGCGCTCGAGGCCCACGCCCCGGCGCCCGGCGCCCGCCCTCGCTGAGCCGGGTGCGGTCGTGAGCGGCGCGGTGGATGTGAACTGCGATCTCGGGGAAGGGCTCGGGACCGCGATCGACTTCGCCATGCTGCGGCTCGTCTCGAGCGCCAACGTCGCCACGGGAGGGCACGCGGGCGACGTCGAGACCATGCGCACGGTGTGCGCGGGGGCCGCCCGGCTCGCCGTCGCGATCGGCGCGCACGTCTCGTACCAGGACCGCGAGCACTTCGGCCGGCGGATGCTGGCGCCGCCGCCCGCCGAACTGCAGGCTGAGCTCGAGTCGCAGCTGCTGCTGCTGCGCGCCGTCGCGGCCGACGCGGGTGCGCGCGTCGCCTACGTGAAGCCGCACGGCGCGCTCTACAACACGATCGCCCACGACGAGGAGCAGGCGCGCGTTGTCGTCGCCGCCATGCGGGCCGTCGATCCGGCGCTGCCGATCCTCGGCCTCGCGGGCTCGCGCGGGCTTGAGATCGCGGCGGCGGCCGGCGTCCGCACCTTCACCGAGGCCTTCGCCGACCGCGGCTACACGTCGACCGGGGCGCTCGTCCCGCGCGGCGAGCCGGGCGCCGTGCTCCACGACGTCGACCTCGTCGCCGAACGCGTCGTCCGCCTCGTCGAGACCGGCGAGATCCTGAGCGCCGACGGGCAGCCGGTCAGGGTCGCGGCCGACTCGATCTGCGTGCACTCCGACACCCCGGATGCGATCGCGCTCGCCGCGGGACTGCGCGACGCGCTCGACCGGGCCGGCATCGCGGTCCGTCCGTTCGCCGCGGCCCCGGCGGCCTGACGTGTCGCCGCCGACGCTGCGCCCGCTCGGCGACGACGACGTGCTCGTCGAGTGCGGGAGCCCGTCGGCCGTCGTCGCGCTCGCGCACGGGCTCGCCGCTTCCCCGCCCGCGTGGCTCCTCGAGACCGTGCCGGCTGCGCGCACCCTGCGGCTCCGGCTCGCCCGGAACGCGCCGCGGGGCGCCGACCTCGCGGCGTGCCTCGAC
>NZ_WSTA01000045.1 GCF_009789225.1 Agromyces seonyuensis
GGGCGGGTCGCGCTCGGGAGCGTCCGGCGGACGCGGCGACGCGCGCGGCGGCTCGGATGCCCGCGGCGACCGCCGTGCGCCGGGTCCTCGGTCGTCGGGGCCCGCGTCGAACGGGCCGCCGCTCGACGAGTACCCGCCCGACGACGGGTATCCGGGCTCCGGGCCATCCGAGCCGGAGCGGCCGTTCTCGATCACGGACCTGCCGCGCGACCCGGCCACGCGCCTCGAGCGGGACGGGCTCCAGGCGATCCTGCAGTACCCGCAGTTCGTCGATCCGGCGCTCCTCCGCAAGGCCCTCGAGTCGCGCTTCGGCCAGCCCTCGCTCGCCGTCGTGCGCGACGGCATCGCGTCGGCGCTCGCCGACGGCGGGGGAGCGGTCACGGTCGAGGCCGTCATCGCGGACGTCCCCGAGTCGTTCCGCGGGCTCGTGCAGCAGCTCGTCGTGGCGCCCGTGCCCCAGCGCAACGAGTCGGAGCTGCCCGGCTACGTGAGCGGCATCGTGGGCTCGCTCGTCGACCGCGAACTGCTGCGTCGCAAGCAGGAGCTGCTCGGCGCGCTCCAGCGCGCCGACCCCGCGGACGCCGACGGATTCACCGCGCTCCAGCGTTCGCTCGTCGACCTGGAGCGGGAGCGCCGCGCCCTGCGCGGCGTCTGATCATCGCCCGGCTCAGCGCGCGACGAGCGAGTCGAGCTGGGACTCGATGACGTCGGCGTCGGCGCCGAGCGGCCAGAGCCGCACGAGGTTGCCCTCCGTGTCGATGAGCGCGGTCATCGGGGCCTCGACCACCGCATAGGCGCGCCAGATGCGCAGCTCGGGGTCGCGCAGCACGGGCTGGGCGACGTCGTTGGCGTCGATGAAGTCGCGCACGTCCTCGTCGGCGCCCTCGGGGTCGCCGTTGATGTGGACGATGGCGATCCGCTCGCCCCACTCGGCGTCGAGCTCGTCGAGCTCCTCCTGCTGCTCGGCGCAGCTGTCGCACCAGCTCGCGGTGAACTGCAGCACGACGGGCCGGTCCGCCCAGATCGCGGCGAGGTCGACCTCGCCGCCGTCCAGGAGTTCGCCGACGACGGGCGGTGCCGGGGGCGCTGTCGGATCGCCGACGAACGAGACTCCTTCGGGGGCGCCGGTCGGCAGGACGGCGGTCGTCGGCTCCGCGGACGAGCACCCGGCGAGGGCGAGGACGAGGGCGACGGAGCCCGCGAGGGCGAGGGCGGGAGTACGGGACATGTCGGACCTCGTTCAGTCGAGCTCGGCGGTGCCGAGGGCGGGGATGCTGATGCGCAGATCATCGGCGTCGGCGCCGACCTCGATCCGCGTGAGTTCGTGACCGTCGAGCAAGACGTCGTAGACGCCGGCCCCGGGGACTTCGAGTCCCGAGAGATCGAAGACGCAGAACGACGGGATGCGGGGGGCGACGCCGTAGTCCTTGTCGTCGGCCGGCACCGCCTCGCCCGAGCCGAGCTCGTCGCTGGCGACGACGTCGCCGGACTCGTCGACGAGGGCGAGATCCGCGCCTCGGTGCACGGCCTCGTACGGACGGGCGCCCGAGCAGGAGGCGCCGTCGACGCGGAGGACGCCGTCTCGGACGACGACATGGGCCGGTGCGCCGCCGCCGGCGGTGCACCCGGCGAGCAGGGGCAGGGCCAGGGCCGCGGAGACGAGCGGGAGCGGTCGGCGCATCGGATCCTCTCGGGTGGTTCGGGTGGTTCGGGTGGTTCGGGTGGTTCGGGTGGTTCAGATGGCGCTGGTGTTCCGGTCGGCCGACGAGCCGGAGGCGCCGGGCACCGGAGCCCGCAGCCTACCGAGGTGCCGGCGAGGGGTCGCGGGCGCCCCTCCGGGAGCGGAGGGACGCCCGCTCGGCGCTAGTTCAACGTGAACGTCAGCGTCGTGGTGTTGCCGGCGACGTCGGAGACGACGAGGGTGTTCAACCCCGCCACCGCCCCGAACGCGCCCGGCTTGACGAAGTTGAGGTCGGACCACGCGTTGTCCGTGAGGTCCTTGACCACTCCGTTGAGGGTGAGCCGGTCGATCTTGCCCGCGTCGTAGAGCTTGTAGCTCACGAGCGAGTAGACGCCGTCGGCGCCCACCGTCTCATTCGCGCCCGTCTTGACCGTGACCGTGGGTGCGGTCGCGTCGATCGTGAACGCGAACGTGCCGGTCTGGGAGATGTTGCCCCCCAGATCCTGCGAGTTGTACTTGACGGTGTACGCGCCGTCGGGCAGCGAGACGGTCGCGGTGTGCGTGGCGCTCGTGGCGCCGTCCGCGGCCGTCTGGGTGCTCTTGACGAGCGTCGAGCCCCGGTAGACGTTGGCGACGATCCGCTGCAGCCCGTAGCCGTCGGTCGCGTCCACCTGCACCTGGAGCTCGCGGAACGGGCCCGCCGCGGTCGGCGATACGAGCGTCGCCGTCGGCTTGACGACGTCCTGCACGGCCGAGGAGGTCGACGCGGTCGCAGCCGGGTCGTTCTCCGAGGTGACCGTCAGCGCGACCGCCGGTGCGGCCGTCGGCACGCCCTCGCCCTCGTAGACGAGGTAGGCCGCGGCGTCCGCGGTCTCGCCCGTCGCGAGCGTGAGGATCTCGTTGGGCAGCTGCACGCGCCAGCCGGCCGCGTCGCCCTGGATCTCGGCGGCGATCCGGTAGATGTCGCCGTTGGCGAGCGCGTCGGCGGCCGCGGCACCGGTGTTGGTGACCGGCACCGTGATGCCGAGCAGGCCGCTGCCGAGGTCGCCGCTCATCGCAGCCGACCCGACCGTGACGCCGCGCGCCTGGGTCGAGGCCGACGTCAACGAACGCACCGCGACGCCGTACGAGAGGAGGCCCGTCTCGTCGCGCTCGACGTCGGTGACGTAGAAGTGCAGCCCGTTGGCCTCGTCGACGTACTCGAACTCGGAGCCCGAGTCCGTGCCCGCGTGGAAGAGGGCGTCGTTGAGCTGGCGCTGGTCGCCGCGCGTGATCATCACGGGCGTCCCGTCGGGGCGCACGTAGTCGACCGTCGCGATGTCCTGCGGGTTCGCGTCGATCGCCCAGATGAACGGGTTCGAGTCGCGGTTCTTCGTCTTCGAGATCATGACGCCGTGGTCGGGCTGGAACGAGTCCGTGCCCATCCGGTCGATGACCTCGAGGGTGTAGTTGTCGAAGTTGCCGCCGTCGCAGGCCCACGTGGCCGCGCCCGCCGCGTCGGTGCCGCGGCGCGAGCAGGATCCCGTCGAGTTGTCGGCGGGAGCGCTGTCGGGCTTGTCGAGGACGAGGTTGATGCCGGTGAGCATCCCCGGTCCCATGACGGCGCGCGAGGTGATCTCGGCGCTGACCGAGCCGTACTGGTCGAGCGTCGACTCGGGCAGGTTCACGTACTCGTCCGCACCGATGATGCCGAGGTTGATGCGGTTGCGGAGCCCCACGCCCGCGGGCTGCGAGCCGCCGGCGACCGAGGGCACCGAATAGCGCTGGTGGGTGCCGCCAGGGCCGTTGAACGAGCCTCGAGCGAGGACGTCGAACGGACCGCTCGTGTCGCGCAGCGGGCCGCCGTCGGCTGCTTCGACGCCGTACGGGTTGCCGTAGTTGTCGGCGATGCCGAGGATGTGGCTGAACTCGTGCGCGAACGTGCCCATGCCGCTCGACTCCGCCTGGGTCGAGTTGCCGGCGCGGGTCGACGTCGGGAAGTTCGCGTTCGGCCAGTGGTTGATCGCGCCGGCCCACGAGGTCCAGGGGACGTACCGGGTCTGGGCCCAGTTGTTCATGGGCTGACCGTTCTGGTCGAGCGCGACGCCGTTCTCGTCGCGGGGCGGGCCGAACTCGTCGGTCACGTCCTCGCGGTTCTCGAACAGCATCTGCCCGAACTCCTCCCACGTCGACGACTCGTCGTGGCCGGCCGTGACGTAGAAGACCTGGTCGAACTGCGTCAGCGGGTCCGCGACGCCGAGGTCCGCGCTCCACAGCGCGTTCGCGTCGGTGCGGATGACCTTGTTGCACGAGTCGCCCTGGGGGCAGAAGGCGGCGTTCGGCCGGTTGAACGAGTCGTTCAGGCCGTACTCGTGGATCTTGCCCGGCAGGCGGTACGGCCCGAAGGCCTCCATCTGCACGCTGAGGCGGCCCCCGGACTGCTCCATCCAGTACTCGTTGATGGTGCGGCCGTGGTTGAGTTCGTTCGGCGTGTTGAGCAGGTCGAGGTAGAAGTCGGGCACGTCCTCGCGGGCGACCGGCTCGGTCAGGCCGTTCGGGTCGCCGAAGACGTGGGTGCCCGGCTCCTGGGTGACCAGGAAGTCCTGGTCGCTGAAGTCGAGCAGCACGATCGCGCCGTCGAACTGCCGCTGGCTGCCCTCGGTGTCGTTCGCCCAATCGGTGCCGGGGACGGGGACGTAGTCGTCCCACGTCATGTCGTCCATGTTCTCCCAGACCTGTTCGTCGATCGGGTCGAGCACGGAGGGGTCGAGCGCCCCGGGGGCGTCGGCCGGAGCGGCGTTCGCCGGGAACGCGGCGAGCGCCGGACCCGCGACGACGGCCAGTGCGGCCAGCGCCGCGAGGCCGCCGCGCCGCAGTCGCGGCGTGGTGCTTCCTTTTCGCTGCAATTGAACTCCTCGGATCGTGTGTGTCGCACATTCCGAGCGGGTGGCCGGTCGGCGGCTCGCCGACGGCCCGGCCGACTCGTTCGGTGTCCGCAGCCTGCCAGTGAGTCGGCTATGTGCGAAACATGTGTCTCGAAGGTGAAACATGGGGAAAGACGATGAGTATCGTTCAGGAATACTGATGAATCAGGTCGGGAATCATCGTCTCGGTCGTCGAGTCGAGCCGCCCGTCTCGCCCGCAGTTCCGGGGGAGCAGCGGTGCTCCGCGGGACCGCGAGCGGGGGTGCGCGTGCCGGTCCGAGGCCGCCCGCCGGCACGTTTCAGTCCGGTAACCATCGGGCCCAGATCGATCCGCGACGGTTGTGGAGCACATCCGGCGTGCTAGTTATGTTCTCACCGAAGTCCCAGTCGGCGTCCCGATGCCGCTGGACGTGTCCCCACAGGAAGAGGTAGACGGATATGGCATCCGCATCCACGTTCCGCAAGCGCGGCATCGTCGCGCTGGCCGGACTCTCCGCCGCAGTGCTCGCCCTGACGGGCTGCTCGTCGTCGGCCGACGACGAGAACACTGGCGACGAGGCGATCATCGTCGGCACGACCGACAAGGTCACGACGCTCGACCCCGCAGGTTCGTACGACAACGGCTCGCTCGCCGTGCAGACGCAGGTCTTCCCGTACCTGCTCAACACCGACTACCAGTCGACCGAGGTCGTGCCCGACCTCGCGGAGACCGCCGAGTTCACCTCGCCGACCGAGTACACGGTCACCCTCCCCGAGGGCCTGAAGTGGGCCAACGGCAACGACCTCACGTCCTCCGACGTGAAGTTCTCCTTCGACCGCCAGGTCGCGATCGCCGACCCGAACGGCGCCTCGTCGCTGCTCTACAACCTCGAGTCGGTCGAGACGCCCGACGACACCACGGTCGTCTTCCACCTGATCAGCGAGAACGACCAGGTCTTCCCGCTCATCCTCACGAGCTTCCCGGGCGCGATCGTCGACGAGGAGTCCTTCTCCGCCGACGCGATCACGCCGGACGAGGACATCGTCGCCGCCAACGCCTTCGGCGGCCCGTACTCGATCACGTCGTGGGACTTCAACCAGCTCGTCGCGTTCGAGGCCAACCCGGAGTACCAGGGCCTCCTCGCCGCGCCGAAGACCTCCGAGGTCAACCTCCAGTACTTCGACGAGTCCTCGAACCTGAAGCTCGCCGTGCAGGAGGGCGACATCGACGTGGCGTACCGCTCGCTGTCGACCACCGACATCGCCGACCTGCGTGAGAACGACGCGGTCAAGGTCCTCGACGGCCCCGGCGGCGAGATCCGCTACATCGTGTTCAACTTCAACACGCAGCCCTTCGGCGCCACGACCCCCGAGGCCGACCCGGCCAAGGCCCTCGCCGTCCGTCAGGCGGTCGCGGACCTCATCGACCGCGACGCGCTGAGCGAGCAGGTCTACCAGGGCACGTACAGCCCGCTGTACTCGTTCGTCCCCGAGGGCTTCGCCGGCGCGACCGAGTCGCTCAAGCCGCTCTACGGCGACGGCGACGGCGGACCCGACGCCGACAAGGCGGCGGCCACGCTCGAGGCGGCCGGCATCACCGAGCCCGTCGAGCTCGCCCTGCAGTACTCGAACGACCACTACGGCCCGTCCTCGGCCGACGAGTACGCGCTCATCAAGGACCAGCTCGAGTCGACCGGTCTCTTCACCGTGACGCTGCAGACCACCGAGTGGGTGCAGTACTCGAAGGACCGCACGTCCGACGTGTACCCGGCCTACCAGCTCGGCTGGTTCCCGGACTACTCGGACGCCGACAACTACCTCACGCCGTTCTT
Organism: Agromyces seonyuensis; assembly: GCF_009789225.1. Taxonomy (GTDB): domain Bacteria; phylum Actinomycetota; class Actinomycetes; order Actinomycetales; family Microbacteriaceae; genus Agromyces; species Agromyces seonyuensis. Next base: position 6,396 of record NZ_WSTA01000045.1, read on the forward strand.
CCTCACGGAGAACTTCCTCGGCAACCACTACGAGAACCAGGAAGTCAACGACCTGATCCTGCAGCAGGCGACCACGGTCGACCCGGCCGAGCGCACCGCGCTCATCGAGCAGATCCAGGATGCGGTGGCGGGCGACCTCTCGACCGTCCCCTACCTCCAGGGCACGCAGATCGCCGTCGTCGGTTCGGACATCGCCGGTGCGGAGGACACGCTCGACGCGTCGTTCAAGTTCCGCTACGCGGCACTGTCGAAGGGCTGAGCGGCCGGTCTCCAGGCAGCGACGCACCGGGCGGCCCGTCCTCCTCGCACGAGGACGGGCCGCCCGGCTCAGTACCCGAGAGGTTCACATGACGACGACCACCGCGCCGGCCCCCGCCGCCAGCGGCAACACCCCCAAAGCGCGACGAACCGGCGGCGGTCTCGGCCGCTACCTGCTGATCCGCGCACTGCTCATCATCCCGACCGTGTTCATCCTGGTGAGCCTCGTCTTCTTCCTGATGCGGCTGACCGGAGATCCGATCACGGCGGCATTGGGCGGCAGGCTCTCCGCCGATCAGCTCGCGGAGCGCATCCACGAGGCCGGCTACGATCGACCCCTGCTGATCCAGTACCTCGAGTACCTCGGCAACGTGTTCACCGGCAACTTCGGCACCACGATCAGCGACCGCAAGCCCGTCACCGAGATCCTCGTCACCTACGGTGCGGCGACTCTCGAGCTGGCGTTCTACGCGCTCCTCGTCGCGTTCGTCGTCGGCATCCCGCTGGGGATGCTCGCCGCCTACGTGCGCGACCGCTGGGGCGACGCGGCCCTGCGCGTCTTCGCCATCCTCTGCTACGCGACTCCCGTGTTCTTCGCGGGCCTGCTCACCAAGCTCGTCTTCTCGGTGTGGCTCGGCTGGCTGCCGATCTCGGGTCGCGCCTCGACGCGGGCCCAGCTCCAGATGCAGCGCCTCGACGATCCCACCGGGATCTACACGATCGACGCGATCCGCACGGGCAACCCCGACGTGCTGGCCGACGTGCTGCTGCACGCCGTCATGCCGGCGCTCGTGCTGGGCCTGCTCACCGCCGGCGTGTTCCTCCGGCTCGTACGCACGAACGTGATCGGCACGCTCTCGACCGACTACGTCGAGTCCGGCCGTTCGCGCGGCGTCCGCGAGTACCGACTCGTGACCAAGCACGCGTACCGCCCGGCGCTCATCCCGATCATCACGGTCATCGGGCTCCAGATCGCCCTGCTGCTCGGCGGCGCCGTGCTGACGGAGACGACCTTCGAGTGGCGCGGCCTCGGCTTCATGCTCTCGCAGTACCTCCAGGCCCGGGACTTCGTCGCGGTGCAGGGCATCGTGGCGCTGCTCGCCGTCATCGTGGCGCTCACCAACTTCCTCGTCGACGTCATCGCGGCGATCATCGACCCCCGGGTGAGGTACTGATATGACCGTCGCCACCGTTCCGAACCGCTCGCGCTGGGCGCGGCTTCCCGTCGTGCACCAGCTCCGGCAGAGCGTGGGCCTGCAGCGGGGCATGCTCGTCGCAGGTCTCATCATCACCGCGATCTTCCTGCTCACCGCGGCGTTCGCGCCGTGGGTCGCGCCCTACGGGTTCTCGCAACTGCGCGACGCCGACGGCCTGTTCGGCTCCGCGCAGCCTCCGTCGGCCCAGCATCTACTCGGCACGACCGTCGGCGGGTTCGACGTGCTCTCGCGCACCATCTGGGGCGCGCAGACCGCGTTCCTCGTGATCGTGTTCGCCCTCGTCTTCTCGATGTTCATCGGCATCCTGCTCGGTCTCGTCTCCGGCTACTTCGGCGGCTGGCTCGACCGGGTGCTCGTCGTGGTCTGCGACGCGATCTACGCGTTCCCGTCGCTGCTGCTCGCGATCGTGCTCTCGATCGCCATCTCGGGCGGGCAGTCGGGACTCTGGGCGGGCATCACGGCAGCGGCCGGCTCGATCACCGTCGTGTTCATCCCGCAGTACTTCCGCGTGATCCGCGCCGAGACCGTGCGCATCAAGTCGGAGGCCTACGTCGAGTCGGCGAAGGTCCTCGGCGCCTCGACGGGGCGCATCATGTTCCGGCACATCTTCCGCAACGCCACGCGCACCCTGCCCCTCATCCTGACGCTCAACGCGTCGGAGGCGATCCTCACCCTCGCGGGCCTCGGCTTCCTCGGCTTCGGCATCGAGCCGACGCAGGCGGCCGAGTGGGGCTACGACCTCAACAAGTCGATCGCCGACGTCTCGAGCGGCGTGTGGTGGACGGCGGTCCCTCCGGGCATCGCGATCGTCTTCGTCGTGCTCGGCATCACCCTCGTCGGCGAGAGCCTCAACGACCTCGCCGACCCCCGCCTGCGCGGCCGTCGCCGAGCGGCGAAGGGCGCCGGTCTGGTCGCCGAGACCTCCGTGGTCCCCGGCGGCACCCTCACCGCCGGGCCCGGCGGGGTGGACGGGCTCGAGAGCGGCGAAACGTTCGGCGATCAGGGAATCGAGGTCAAGTCATGAGCGCGGTGGTCGACATCCGCAACCTGTCCGTGTCGTTCGCGACGGACCACGGACCGGTGAAGGCGGTCCACGACTTCAGCCTCGAGGTGCGCAGCGGCGAGGTGCTGGCGATCGTCGGCGAGTCCGGCTCGGGCAAGACCGTCACGGCGAAGTCGATCCTCGGCCTCCTGCCCGGCAACGCGACCGCGGCCGGCGCCGTCCTGCTCTCGAACAAGGCCGGCACGTCGTCCAGCGACGTCGTCTCGCTCTCGAAGCAGCAGCTCCGCGAGGTGCGCGGCACCGACGTCGCGATGGTGTTCCAGGAGCCCTCGACGGCGCTCAACCCGGTGTACCCGATCGGCTGGCAGATCATCGAGGGCATCCGCGCCCATCGGAAGATCTCCAAGCAGGAGGCCCGCGCCAAGGCGATCGACATCCTCGGCCGCGTCGGCATCCCCGACCCGGAGGAGCGCGTCGACCACTACCCGCACCAGTTCTCGGGCGGGCAGAAGCAGCGCATCGTCATCGCGATGGCGCTCGCGCTCGACCCGGGCCTCATCGTCGCCGACGAGCCGACGACCGCGCTCGACGTCACGGTGCAGGCCGAGATCCTCGACCTGCTGCGCCGCTGCCGCGACGAGTTCGGCATGGCGATCGTGCTCATCACGCACAACATGGGCGTCGTCGCCGACCTCGCCGACCGCGTCGCGGTCATGTACCAGGGCGAGCTCGTGGAGCAGGCCGACGTGACGACGCTCTTCGCGTCGCCGCAGGCCGACTACACGAAGAAGCTCCTCGGCTCGGTGCCGTTCGTCGGCCACGGCACGGCCCGTGCGATCGAGCGCGCCGACGCCCGCCCCGCGGGCTGGGCCGAGCAGACGCCGGTCGTGTCGGCGCAGGACCTCACGATCCAGTACCCGGGCCGCTTCGGCCGGCCGGGCTTCGTCGCCGTGCGCGGGGTGTCCTTCGACATCCGGCCCGGCGAGGTGCTCGGCCTCGTGGGCGAGTCCGGATCGGGCAAGTCGACGATCGGCCGCGCGATCGCGGGGCTCACCCCGGTCACCGGCGGCTCGCTCTCGGTGCTCGGCACCGAGATGCTCGGGGTCAAGGAGCGCGACTTCCGGCCGCTGCGCAAGCGCATCGGCTTCGTGTTCCAGGACCCGGCGTCGAGCTTCAACCCGCTGCTGACGATCGCGCAGTGCGTCGCCGAGCCCCTCGTCGTCCACGGCATCGCCGCCGACGCGCAGGACGCGCGCGCCCACGTCGACGAGCTCCTCGAGGCGGTGCAGCTGCCCCGGGCCTACGGCGACCGCTACCCGCACGAGCTCTCGGGCGGCCAGCGGCAGCGCGCGAGCCTCGCACGGGCGCTCGCGCTGCGGCCCGAACTGCTCATCGCCGACGAGCCGACGAGTGCGCTCGACGTCTCGGTGCAGGCGCGCGTGCTCGACCTGTTCGCCGAGCTGCAGGCCGAGCTCGGCTTCGCGTCGCTGTTCATCAGCCACGACCTGGCCGTCGTCGACCTGCTCTCCGACCGCATCGGGGTGCTGTTCCGCGGCGAGCTCGTCGAGGAGGGCACGGGCGCCGAGGTGCTCGGCGCGCCGAAGGAGGCGTACACCAAGCGCCTGCTCGGGTCGCTGCCGGTGCCGGATCCGGTCGAGCAGGCGCGCCGACGTGCGGCGCTGGCCGAGCTTCGCAAGACTGAGTGACATGTCGCGCGCCCCGCTCCACACTCTCCCGGTCTCCCTCAGCGATGTCTCGCTCGAGTATCCGGCACGGGGTGCGAGCGGGGCGCAGGTCGCGCTGCGCGGTGTGAGCCTCACGGTGCGGCCGGGCGAGGTCCTCGGCCTCCTCGGCGGCGCCGGCTCGGGCAAGTCGACGCTCGCGAAGGTCGTCTCGACGGCCTTCCTCGAACGCGACGCCCCGAAGCCGCGTCCCGTCATCACGGGCGGCGAGGCGCGCGTCCTCGGCGAGCGGGTGCGCGGGATGTCGCGGCGCACGGCCGACCGGCTGCGTTACGGCATCGGTTACGTCGCGCAGGATGCCGCGAGCGGGCTGCCGAACGACCGCACGGTCGCCGAGCACGTCGCCGAACCGGTGCTGCTGCGCGATCCCCACTACGACACCCGGCGCCTCGAGCACCGCGTCGCGGCGGCGGTCGATGCGGCCGGACTCCCGCTCCGGCTGCTCAGCGCCTTCCCCTACCAGCTCTCGGGCGGACAGCGGCAGCGCGTCGCGCTCGCGCGGGCCGTGGTGCTGCGCCCGACGCTGCTCGTCGCCGACGAGCCGATGGCGGGCCTCGACCTGACGGTGCGGGAGTCGGTCGTGCAGCTCTACGCGTCGCTCCGCGAGAACCCGGCGTTCGCGGGCATCCTCATCTGCCACGATCTGCCGGTGCTGCGTCGCATCGCCGATCGGGTCGCCGTGCTCGACCGCGGCTCGCTCGTCGCGCTCGGACCGCTCGACGAACTGCTCGCCGATCCGCAGCATCCGTTCATGGAGCGACTCGCCGCCGCCCTGGACGCGGGGCACGCCGTCATCGACGAGCTCGAGGCCGGGAAGCTCCGGTGAGCGCGGTCGCACCCGGCGCCGGCGGCACCGCCCGGCACGAGGCCGTGCTCGCCGTGCCCGCGTGGGAGCCGCCGCCCGGGCGACGACCGGAGGCGGGGCCGATCGCCGTGCTCCCGGAGGCCGACCCGTTCTTCGTGGAGGCGATCGAGGCCGCGGGCGGCACGGTCGCACCGCTCTCGTCGGCGACGCGCGGCGTCGTGTGGCTGTCCTCGTCGCGGCCCGACGAGTTGACGGCGGCACTCGAGTCGCATCCGGGCATCGGCTGGGTGCAGCTGCCCTGGGCGGGCGTCGACGCGTTCGCCGGGCTGCTCGCCGATGCCGCGGAGCGCCCCGTGCTCTGGACGAGCGCGAAGGGGGCCTACGCCCAGCCCGTCGCCGAGCACGCCCTCGCGCTGACGCTCGCGAGCCTCCGACTCTTCGGCCGCCGGGTGCGTGCGCGCACCTGGGAGGGCGGCGAGGAGGGGCGTTCGCTCTTCGGGCGGCGGGTCGTCATCCTCGGTGCGGGCGGCATCGCCCTCGAACTGCTCCGGATGCTCGCGCCGTTCGGCGTGCACGTCACGATCGTGCGCCGCAGCTCCGACCCGGTGCCCGGCGCGGCGCGCACCCTCACGACCGACCGGCTGCACGATGCGCTCGCCGACGCGGACGTCGTCGTCGTGGCGGCGGCCCTGACGGGCGGCACCCGGCGGCTCTTCGACGCCGCGGCGTTCGCCGCCCTGCCCGAAGGCGCGGTGTTCGTGAACATCGCACGCGGCGGGCTCGTCGACACGGACGCGCTCGTCGCCGCATTGGAGTCGGGCCGACTGGCGGCCGCGGGCGTCGACGTGACGGATCCGGAGCCGCTGCCCGACGGTCATCCGCTGTGGGATGCCACGAACGCGATCGTGACGCCGCACTCGGCCGACACCGAGGACATGGTGCGGCCGCTGCTCGCCGAGCGGGTGCGCACGAACGTGCAGGCCTTCCTCGGCGACGGCGGATTCGTGGGCGTGGTCGACCCGTCGGCCGGCTACTGATGGGGCGCGCGGGCGCCTCGGACACGCCCGAGTGCGTGAGGCTTCCTCGCCGATTTCGGGCTGGTCGAATCCTTTGCTAAAGTAGTCGTCGCTGCAAGGAGCCGCCCGAGGTTCGCAGCGATGATCCTCCATAGCTCAATTGGCAGAGCAATCGGCTGTTAACCGATAGGTTCTTGGTTCGAGTCCAAGTGGGGGAGCCACCGAGGCCCTCGTCGACAACGACGGGGGCCTTCGTCGTCCCAACGAACAGGTGCGCATGTCCGAGCCCGAAGCCGCGGTCCCCGAGCCCGACGATCCCGCCGCGCTCGCGCGCGCCCGACGCGACGGCATCGCCGTGGGGCTGGCGACCGCCGCCTACGGCGTCTCGTTCGGCGCGCTGTCGGTCGCGAGCGGCCTCGACGTCGCGCAGACGATGTTCCTCAGCCTCGTCATGTTCACGGGCGGCTCGCAGTTCGCCCTCGTCGGCATCTACGCCGCGGGCGGCATCGCGGCCGCCGGCACGGGGATCGCGGCGGCGGGCATCCTCGGCCTCCGCAACGCCATCTACGGCATGCGGATGCGTCCGCTCATCGTGGGGGAGGGGCGGGGTCTCCGGGGCTGGCTGCACCGCATCGCGGCAGCCTGGATCACGATCGACGAGTCGACCGCGGTGGCGCTCGCGCAGACCGACCGCCGCAGCGTCCGCACCGGCTTCTGGGTCACCGGGCTCGCGGTCTTCGTCGGCTGGAACGCGACGACGCTCGTCGGCGCCCTCATCGGCGACGCCCTCGGCGACACGCGCGCGTGGGGGCTCGACGCGGCTGCGGCCGCGGCGTTCCTCGGCCTGCTCTGGCCGCGCCTCAAGCGCTTGCAGGCGGGCGCCGTCGCCGTCGGCGCCGCGGTCGTCGCGGCCCTCACGACGCCGGTTTTCATGGCGGGCGTCCCGGTGCTCGTGGCCGCGCTCGTGGCGATCGTCGTGGGCTGGTTCGACTGGTTCGGGCCCCGTTCGCGCCGGGCGAAGGAGGGGCTGCGATGACCGCCTGGCACCTCGTGCTGCTCGCCTCCGCGGCGACGCTCGCGTTCAAGCTCCTCGGCTACGTCATGCCGCCGAAGCTGCTCGAGGCGCCGCGTCCCGCGCGCATCGCGGATCTGCTGACCGTGGCGCTGCTCTCGGCGCTCATCGTCGTGCAGACCTTCGGCGACGGGCAGGCGATCGTCGTGGATGCCCGCCTGCCCGCGGTGCTCGTCGCGGCCGGTCTCTACGCGCTCCGCCTGCCGTTCATCGTGGTCGTGATCGTGGCCGCGGCCGTCGCGGCAGGCATCCGCGCGATCTTCTGAGGCAGGGACGCCAGCTCAGCCCTCGAGGTGGTCGCGACCGGGCAGCCAGCTCACGCCGGGCTTGTTCCAGCCCTGCTTTCGGGCGATCTTCGCGGCGATGCGCTGGTCGTCGAGGTCGAGCCGGTCGACGTAGATCGTGCCGTCGAGGTGGTCGTACTCGTGCTGGAAGATGCGGGCGAGCCAGCCCTCGGCACGGATCTCGTACTCCTCGCCGTCGAGGTTCGTCGCGCGGAGGATGGCGCGGTCGGCCCGGCGCAGGCCGAACCGCTCGCCCGGGAACGACAGGCAGCCCTCGGACTCGAGGTCGGGGTCGGGGATGCCGGGCTCCGTCGGGCTCAGCCAGAGCTCCGGGTTGATCGCCACGTCGCGCCACGCCCGGCCGGCGTCATCGGTCCAGGCGAAGACGAACAAGCGCAGCCCCACGCCGACCTGCGGTCCGGCGAGGCCGACGCCGGGCGCCGCATCCATCGTCTCGAACATGTCGGCGACGAGGTCGCGGAGGTCGTCGTCGATCTCGGCGACGGGGAGTGCTTCAGCGTGCAGGACGGGCTCGCCGCTGATGCGAATGGGGAGTACGGCCATTCGCCCAGCCTATCGGCGCCGGGGCGGATAGCCTCGGGGGGTGGAGTTCGACCTCGCTGCGGTAGTCACCGCCGTTCCGCCGCAGGCCCGGCAGTTCATCGGCATCCCCTTGGCTCTGCTCGGTGCGGTCTTCCTCGCGGTCGGCGCGCAGCTGCAGCACCGGGGCGTGCACAAGGTCGAGGCCAGAACCGAGGATGCCTCGCGCGGCGGCCTGCAGATCCGCCAGCTCCTGCTGCTGCTGAAGCGCCCCAGCTGGCTCATCGGCACGATCATGCTCGGCCTGGCCGTCGTGCTGCAGCTCTCGAGCCTCTACTTCTCGCCCATCACGATGGTGCAGCCGCTCGGCGCGATCGGCCTCGTGATCACGGCGATCATCAACTCCCGGGTCTCCCACATCAAGCTCAAGACGCCGACGATCATGGCGATCGTGCTGTGCGTCGGCGGCGTCCTGGTGTTCGTCGCCGTCGCGTCGTTCACGACGACGTCCAAGCCGGTCACCGACCGCGATCTGATCACCATCCTCGTCATCCTCGCCGTCGTGCTGGTGGCCCTCGGCATCGTGTTCGCGGTGCTGCGCCACCGGGTCCGCGCGCTCTTCTACGTCATCGCGGCGGGCATCCTCTACGGCTTCGTCGCGACCCTCGCGAAGGTCGTGCTGGGACGACTCCAGCAGAGCGAGTTCGAGTGGCTCACCTGGACGTGCGTGCTCGCGCTCCTGCTCGCGGCCGCGCTCGGCGGGTACTTCGTGCAGAACGCGTACTCGTCGGGACCGCCCGACCTCGTCATCGCGGGCCTCACCGTCGTCGACCCGCTCGTCGCCGTCGGCATCGGCATCATCGTGCTCGACGAGGCCGCCGGCGCCCCCTGGTGGGCGATCGCGACGTTCATCGTCTCGGGCGCCGTGGCCGTCTGCGGCGTCTTCCTCATCGCGAAGACGCACCCGCAGATCCGGGTGTGAACGAGATGTTTCCGCCGTTCATCCCTGCGGATGAACTCCGGCCGGGCACCCTCGAACGGGGCGCCGTCTAGACTATGGTCGACTTCGCGCACCGCCCGAGGAGCGCACAGCCCGCGGGAGGCGAATCTCCCGCCACGAAGACCGAAGGACTCACCAGTACGTGTCTGATCACCTCGATTCGACCGCTGCCGGCATCGAGCCCGACGCCGCGAAACGTCCGCTCCGTGTGCTGATCGGTGCCGACACGTTCGCCCCCGACGTCAACGGCGCCGCCCGCTTCGCCGAGCGGCTCGCCGCCGGCCTCGTCGAGCGCGGCCACGAAGTGCACGTCATGGCTCCGGCCGCCTCCCGGAAGCACGGCACCTGGACCGAGACGCACGAGGGGCAGCAGTTCACCGTGCACCGCCTCTACAGCTGGCGCTGGTACCCCCACGACTGGCTGCGCTTCGCGCTGCCGTGGCGCATCAAGCAGAACTCCGCGCGCGTGCTCGACGCCGTGCAGCCCGACGTCGTGCACTTCCAGTCGCACATCGTCACCGGCCGCGGTCTCTCGATCGAGGGCGCGAAGCGCGGCATCCGCATCGTCGGCACGAACCACTTCATGCCCGAGAACATGCTCGAGTTCACGCTCATCCCGAAGGCCTGGCAGGAGAAGGCGATCGGCCTGGCCTGGAAGGCGGCCCGGCGCACGTTCGGCCGCGCCGAATCCGTCACCACGCCGACCCGCAAGGCCGCCGACTTCCTCGAGAAGCACACCGGCCTCGTCGGAGTGCACGCCATCTCGTGCGGCATCGACGCGTCGAACTACCGGCCGAACTGGGAACCGCGCACCGAGAACCGCATCGTCTTCGTCGGCCGCGTCACCGGCGAGAAGCACATCGACGTCCTGCTCAAGGCCGTCACCCTGCTGCCGGCCGGGCTCGACGCCAAGGTCGAGATCGTCGGCGGCGGCGACCAGCTGAAGAACCTCCAGGCGCTCGCCCGGGAACTCGGCATCGCCGACCGCGTGCGCTTCACCGGGCGCGTCTCCGACGAGGAGCTCTTCGAGGCGTACCACCGGGCATCCGTGCTCGCGATGCCCTCGATCGCCGAACTCCAGTCGATCGTGACCATGGAGGCCATGGCCTCCGCGCTCCCCGTCGTCGCCGCGAACGCCATGGCGCTGCCGCACCTCGTGCACGACGGCGAGAACGGGCACCTCTTCCGCCCGGGCGATGCGGCCGACCTCGCCGACAAGCTCCGCCAGGTGCTCGAAGCGCCGCAGGCCGAGTACCGCGCGATGCAGGAGGCTTCGATCCGCCTCGTCGCCGCGCACGACATCCAGCGCACCATCTCGACGTTCGAAGCGCTCTACCGCGGCGAAGCCGTCGTCGACCCCTCTATCGACGTCGAATCGGCGAACGCCGCCGAATAGTCCCCGCCGCCCCGGGAACGGGGGCAGGATGGATGCCACGGCCCGCCCGAACGGGGCGCGCCCGGAACGGGGGATCCCATGTCAGGCCAGCGCTTCGACGCCGACGACGACCGCAACTACGCGAACAGCGAGGCCGAGCAGGCCGAGCTCAAGCGCATCCACGACGAGGAACTCGGCGTCGACCCGTTCTGGGAAGGCGCCGACATCACGAACGCCGGCGGCCCTGGCGTGCACCGCGGCGACGACATCGACACCGGCGGCACGGGCCTGCGCGACCGCGACGACGACTGACTCGGCCCCGCGCTGCGCGGGCCCCGGGCGTCGGACCCGGTATCGTGGTGAGCCGTCGGGCTCCCGGTCCGGCGGCGCCCGGCTCTCTTCGCGACGGCCGGCGCGGGGCGGTAGCTCAGCCGGTCAGAGCAGTGGACTCATAATCCATCGGTCACGGGTTCAAGTCCCGTCCGCCCTACCTCGATTTTGATCTGATCAGGAGTTCTCGTCCCACCGAGAGGGGCGGGACTTGATCAAGTCTCCACTTATTCACCACAAATGCGCGCGCCCTCGCGCGCTTCCAGGCGCTTCATCGCCCGAACGCGAGTCGTCTCGACTTGTCTGGAACGGGCCACACGACCGGTCGGACAGCGGTCGATTCGCCTGGGTTCGCCTCGGCTCGAGGCGCCGCCAGGCGCACCTGTCCGGTATGGACACGGAACGATTCGCCGGGCTCGGCCTCGAGCCCGTGCTGACCACGAGCGAGCTCGCCGACTACCTCGGCGTGCACGTGCAGGCGATCTACGACTTGCGCACCGACGGCCGCGGCCCGGCCGGCATTCGAGTGGGTCGGGAAATCCGATTCCGCATCTCCGACGTGCTGCGGTGGCTGGACGGGATGCACGAACCCGATCACGTCGTCAGCGGCGGATCGGAGGCGCGCTGATGGCGGGACGACCACGCCAACCAGTCGGCACGTTCGGGTCGATCACGACGACGGAGGTCGAGCGCGGCAAGTTCCGCGCGACGACACGCTTCCGCGACTGGGACGGGCAATCGCGAAAGGTCAGTGCGACGGGCAAGAGCCGGAGGGCAGCCGAGAGCGCGTTGAAGGTCGAGTTGCAGAACCGGATGCATGTCGGCGGCGGTCAGGACGAGGTGCTGGCCGACTCGCCGTTCGCCGAGCTCGCCGCGGCGTGGGTCGAAGACCTCCGACTGGACGTGGACCGCGCTGCGAGCACCAAGGCGCAGTACGAGCGGGCTCTGCGGCTCTGGGTCATGCCCGCCTTCGAGAACTTCACTGTTCGCGAGATGACGGTGGCTCGGCTCGACCGCTTCCTGAAGGTGCAGCGGACGACGTCGTACTCCCGGGCGAAGCAGTCGAAGACGATCCTCAGCATGATCCTCGGCTTCGCGGTGCGGCACGGCGTGCTCGCATCGAACCCGATCAAGGAGGTGGCGCAGATGAAGCGCCCGAAGCGGGTGCCGAAGGCCCTCACGCTCGAGCAGATCGCAGCGATCAGACTCGCAGCGTACGAGCACGGGATCGGACGTCCGGGCATGAAGCCGAGCGGGCTGGTGCGCGACGTCATCGAGGTCATGCTCGGTACGGCGACGCGCATCGGCGAGGCGCTCGCGATCCGCAAGTGCGACGTCGACATGACGATCGACCCTCCGACCGTGCGCATCGCGGGCACGATCGTCTGGCACAAAGGCGCCGGCGTGAGTCGACAGTCGCATCCGAAGACCCACGAGTCGAATCGCGTGGTCGCGGTGCCGTCGTTCGCGGCGGAGGTGATGCGTCGTCGACTCGCGATGATCCCAGATGCCGAACGGCAGGACCCCGAGCACCTGCTGTTCTTCACCCGCAACGGAACACCGGTCGCGCCATACAACGTCCGCCGCACGTTCCGGGAGATCCTCGAGGAGGCCGGCCTGTCTGGACTCCAGATCAGCCCGCACGCCTTCAGGCGAACGGGCGCGACGTTGATCGCGCACGAGCTCGGCCTTCAGGCCGCGGCCGATCAGCTCGGCCACACCTCGACGACCACGACAAAGGAGCACTACGCGGAGCGGGACACCCGGGTGAATCCGCTCCCGGCGAAGGTACTGCAGCAGTTGGCGCCGAAGGGTCCGTCTGGCGCGGATGGGTCTGAATGGGAGGAGCCGGAGTAGGTCAGGCGGTGACGAGTGCCGAGCGCGTTGATGGTCGGCACTCCTTCGCACTTCGTGGCATTCCAGTCGACTTCCCCCGGTCTGGGGATCGCGCGGCAGGCAGCTGCTCGGGATGCTGTCATCGGGCCCGTGAGCGTCAACGGCGGCCCGGAGTGGAGTTCTCCCGGTGATTGAAGATATGGGTGCGGCGGGTGGTTCGGCGCAGCGCGAGTACGAGCGTCGGCGAGCCAAGGACGAGGCGCGCCTTCGCGAGCGCTGGGGTCGTTTCGGCGGGGTCGCTGTCGCACTTGCCGGTGAGCGGCAGAGCACTGCGGCGTGGGGTGTCGGCGCCGCGGGCGAGGTTGCGGTCGGTAGGTGCCTCGACGGGCTCGTCTCGTCGCAGATCCGGGTGCTGCACGACCGGCGGATCCCGCGGTCGCGGGCGAACATCGACCACCTGGTCGTGACGCCAGCCGGGGTGTGGGTCGTCGACACGAAGCGGTACAAGGGGCGGCCGGAGCTGCGGGTCGAGGGCGGCATCATCGGACCGCGCGTCGAACTGTTGCGCGTGGGCGGTCGCGATCAGACGAAGCTCCTCGAGGGCGTGCAGCGGCAGGTCGAGGTGGTGCGGGCGGTCGTCGGTGCGACGCCGGTGTTCGGTGCGCTGTGCTTCGTCGAGGCGGACTGGCCGCTGTTCGGCGGTTCCTTCGAGGCCCGCGGGGTGCAGGTGCTTTGGCCGAAGAAGCTCGCCGAGCGGCTGACTGCGGCCGAAGGTGTGGTCGATGTCGAGCTCACGCTGGCGCACTTGGCTCGGAACTTCCGCGCCGCGTAGCCGGACCGGGCGATTCAGCGCGCCGAGCGGGCAGTGCTATCGATGCGTTCGGCTTCTCGACGTCGGTCGAGGTCCGCGATGACGAACGCGACGAAGTCCTCGTCTCGGTTCGCGATCACGACGTCGTCGACCGGCTCGGCGGGTGGCTCGCCGGGCCAGGCGGTCTGCCTGGTCGGCCGGTCGCGGTCGAGGCGGGTGCCGGAGGCGGTGACCCAGTCGTGGAGGCGTTGGCGGGCGTCGGCGAAGTCGCGGTGCCAGCCGAAGGGGGCCGAGCCGTGCTGGGCGGGGTCGTAGGCGCCGAGCCAGTGCAGGTGGAGTGCGGAGAGTTCCCACACGAGCTCGGGGTGGCGGTGCCAGTACGGCGGGATAACCGAGGCCGGGAGGCCGTAAGTGCGGCGCAGCCAGTTCACCCACCGGTTGAGCTCGATCCACTCGGTCTCGGCTTCTTCGGAGGTGAGCAAGTTCCAGTTGATCGGATGCGGCGGCTCGGGCAGGTCGGGGCCGGTGAGGTCGTCGAAGGCGTCGTCGTCGAACGAGGCACCCTGGGCTTCGGGGTCCCAGAGGCCGGGGGTTTCGGTCATTCTGTCGCTCACCGCCCGAGCGCGCTCGAGCCGGCGGTCCGGGCGGTGGACTGCGGGGTGAACTCCGGGGCCGGCATGTCGCGGGCGGTTGTGTGGGCGGCGCGGCGGGTGCGGTCGACGTCGTAGTTGGTCACGGTGAGGTCGTGTCCGATGCGCTTGGCGATGAACTCCTCGCGTTCGTAGATCGCGCCGCTCTGCTCGGTCTGGTAGTTGTGCACGTAGCCCTCGGCGACGAAGCGGTCGCCCTTGGCGAACTTGCCGAAGGCATGCTCGGCCGCGCTGCGGAAGGCGACGAGGTCGTGAAACGTCGGCTCGAGCTCGGTGAAGGTTCCGTCGGGTTCGCGGCGGAAGTGGGGCTGGCCGATGCGGGCGTAGAAGCGAACGACGCCGTCGTCGTTGACGGACCTCTGCGGTTCGGTCGCGATGAAGCCGGTGAGCGATTGCTGGGTCTTGATGGCCATGAGTGTCGTCCTCGCGTCTGGGCGGATGCGGCATCCGCGTTCGCCTGGAAGGTGTGCGCTGGTACCCGGGTCGCCGCTCACTCCTCCGGCGGTTCGGGCTCGACTTCGGTGATCCCGGCCGGCTGATGCTGCAGGAGCGCCTCGATCTCGGCTCGGTCGGCGCGGAGCTGCTTCGCGTCCGGGCGGGCGGTCCAGGGTCGGAGCTTGGCGATGATCGGCGGCGCCGTGCGGAGCAGGATGAGCCCGGTGCCGGTGGGGATGGTGCGGATGGCTTCGGTGGGCAGGATCGGCACCCGCCGGATCGAGCGCTGCGCTGACCGGCTCCCGCGGTCGCCGACGGTGGTGGAGTCGGTGGTTTCGTCGCGTTCGCCGATGAGGGTGGAGAGGTCGTGGAGGTCGCGGGCGTGGGTGGAGCCGCCGAGGGCGATCTTGACGATCGCGGCGTCCCAGATGGCGGCGGCTTCGTCGTCGGTCCATTTCGCGCGGGCCTGGGCGAGGGACTGCAGCACGGGCATGGTGGTGATGCCGGTGCCGCCGCCTTCGGCCATCAGCGTGGGCAGGGAGGGGAGCGGGGCGAGGTTGCCGATCTCGTCGAGGGCGAGCAGCAGGGGCGGGTCGAGGCGGGCGCCGGGGGAGCGGGCGGCGAGGCGCCGGGCGGTTTCGACGAGGTCTTCGACGAACGCGGCGACGAGGGAGGCCGAGTTCCCGGCGCCGGCGCCGGTCGCGAGCAGGTAGAGGGTGCCGTTGGCCTGGAGGAACGCGGCCGGGTCGAACGCGTCATCCTCGCCGGGGGAGACGGCTTCGAGCACGCGCGGGTCGGCGAGGGCTGCGAGGGCGAGGGAGACGCCTTGCCAGATGGAGTCGCGGGTGCGCGGGTCGGCGTCGAGCATCGCCTGCAGCGAGTCGGCCCATCCGGTCGCCGCGCCGGGGTGTGAGGTGAGGATGTGGGAAGCGTCGTGCGCGGCGGCCGGGTCGAGGGTCCACCGGAACAGTTCGGCCGGGGTGCGCCGATCGAGTGCGGCCGCGTGGAGGAGGGCTTGGAGGGCGACGCGGGTCTTGGCTTCCCAGAATCCGCCGCCTTCGACGCCGCCGGCGGCGAGGCCGGTGCCGGCGGCGAGGCCGGTGGCGCGGATCATCGCGGTGAGGGGGTCTTCGCAGCCGCGGATCGGCGACCACTTCAGGCCGGCGGGGATGCCGTCGGCGAGGTGCTGCGGGTCGAACACTGCGACGGGTCCGCGAGTGCTTCGGGCGCGGATGGTGGCGGTGAGGTTGTCGTTGCGGGTCGAGGTCGTCACGACCGGGCCGGGGGCGTCGAGGATCGTGTTTATCACGATGTGCAGGCCCTTGCCGGAGCGGGGTGCGCCGACGAGCAGGATCGAGTCCTCCACGCTCGCCCAGACCTCCACCCCCCGCGCGGCACCGAGCCGGTACCCGACGTCAGCGGGGCGCGCGCGATGCAGCGACGGGCGCAGGTGCGCAGCCCGCTTGAGGAGCGTCGAAGTGGATGCTGCGTGGGCGAGGTCGGCCTTCGTCGCAGTGCCCCGGATGCGCTCGTGCGCGACCCGCTCGGTGCGGCCGCTCGAGCGGAGCATCCGCCAGACCCAGATCGCGATCGCCGCTGACGCACCAGTGAGGAGGGCCGCGGTCGCCCAATAGGCGAGCGGGTTCAGGCCGGGTGCACCGAGCGCGGCGCCCGGGTCGTCGGCGTTGAGGATGACCATGAGGCCGGCGTCGAGGCCGCCCGTGGGCTGGGGGAGTCTGGTAGCCCAGGCGGCGATCGATCCCGCGCCGCGGAGGATGAGCGCCAGGGCGGCGCCGCCGATGAGGATGCCAATGCCGAGGTTGGAGAGGTCGTCGCCGAGCGCGGCGGGCGGGCGCGTGGTCGTCATCCGATGCAACCCCTCATCGAGTTCGACCGGGCGCGGTCGCGGGCCGCTGCCGGAGGGGGTCGTACGCGAAGGCCGGGGCGACGGCGAACGGATCTGGCGGGTCGATGAGCGCTGCGACGTCCTTGGCGTTGGTGACGAGCGTGCCGATGCCTTCTCGGATCAGCGAGTGGTTGCCGGCGCTGGCGGGGCTCGTGAGCGGGCCGGGCACGACGCCGACAGGACGTCCGAGCGCGTGGGCTTGGCCGGCGATGTTCAGGGCGCCCGACCGGGCGCCGGCTTCGACGACGACGGTCGCCGCCGAGAGCGCGGCGATGAGACGCCCGCGTTGCAGGAGCCGCCAGCGCGACGGTGCTGAGCCGGGCGGGAGTTCGCTAACGAGGAGTCCGCCGTGGTCGACGATGCGCTCGAAGGTCTCCTGCAGCGCCGGCGGGTGCGGTCGGTCGAGGCCGCCCGCCAGGACCGGGATCGTATGCCCGGGCTTCGTGGCGTTCGCGGCGCGATGAGCCGCCTCGTCAATGCCGTACGCGCCGCCGGAGATGATCAAGCGCCCGTCGCCGACGAGGTCCGAGGCGAGCTCGCCGGCGATGAGCGTGCCGTACGTCGTTGCGGCGCGCGAGCCGACCACGGAGACCCGGCTCGGCAAGGGGGATCTCAGCCGAGTCGGGTCGCCCCGAAACCACAACGCGAGCGGCGCACTCACACCGAGCCGCCTCAGCTCGACCGGCCACTCCGTCTCACCGGGCACGAGCATCCCGATGCCGTGCCGGTCCATCTCGGAGTGCAGTCGATCGAGCTCGCCCGGGATGAGTCGGGATGCCAAGCGTCGCCGCCAGAGCGCGCCTTCTGCTGCATCGATCTCATCGGGGAGAGCGCCGTCCGAGGTAATCAGCCGGGCGGTCTCGTCGACGCCGACGTGATCGACCAGTACGCCGGTGATGATGTCCGCCGGTTCCGACACCGTCGCCAGCAGCATCCGGGCCTCGCGCTCGTCTCCCATCCGTGCTTCCTCCTCGGCTCACGGGAGAGGTGCGCACCTGGCAACGGGATTACTGCAAGGCGTCGTCGCTACCGTCCGATACCGTCACAGGATGGCTATTTACATCAGCTCGGTGCAGCAGTTGGTCGACCGGCTCTAGTCGATGGCGGAGTCGGCAGAGACCCCCTGGGTCCAGAGCAACCTCGGCGCGAGCATCTTCGGCGGCGCCGTGGTGCTGATCCTCGGCGCGCTTGGGAACACACTCGTCGAGGACATGCCGAACTGGCTGCGTTGGGTCGTTACCGCCGGTGCGGTGCTGATCGGCCTCATGCTTTTCAGCGCGATCAACGAGACCTGGCGCAATCGGGTGTGGGTGCGAATCGGGTCCTCGGTGGCTGGCCTGCGACCCGTCCGCATCGTCACCCTGCGGAAGAAGGTCGCCGAGGCCGAGTCGGCGGCAGAGAAAAGGTACAACGAGGCCCTTCAGGCTCGGGCGGAGTCCCCGAGCCCGCCCGCCTGGACGATCCGATACGACCGCCGCATGGGTCACGACGAGTTCGACAACGACACCTTCTGGCTGACGAACATGGGATTCCCGGTAACGGAAGTCGAGGTCGTCGGCGATTCAGAGTTCATCGAGTTGCCGCACCGCGTGATTTTCCAGGCGCACGAAAACGGGACTGGTCGGTGGTTCGCCGGAAACATCACCGAGCGCGGACGTCGGGAGGGTGTGACACTCACGATCACACACCGCAATCGTCACGGCGAGCCGGGTTCGTTCGACTACCAGCTTGAACCCGAGACGATCGCCGAGATGAAACTCGAAACGCGCGAGGAGGCGTACGCGCGCGGAAAGGCTGACGGCAATGTCGAAGGTCACACGCTGGGCGTCGAAGCAGGTCGCCGCTCCCTGCAGTCGGAGATCGACGCGCAGCGGGCGAAGCCGGTGCGCAAGCCGCGCTGGGCGGTGATGCAAACGACCTCAGGGACGTGGGCCCTCACCAACAACTCGGACGGCGCAGTCGCCACCGCCGTCACGCTCGATGCCGCGCCGACCGACTTCACGTTCCATAGCGCCGCGGACTGGGAACACCTGACAGGTATCGCGGGGCAGACGTTCCAGGGGCAGGCGCTCGGAGCCGGTGGGCATGTCGCGTTCACCGTCGAGTGGAACGACGTCAATGGAATCCGCCAGTCGACCTCGATCCACTGGTACCCGCCGCCGGCCATCTACGGCGGCCCGATCAGCGTGGGCGGAGGCAACCCGATCCCAGACTTCTGAGTCAAGGCTAGAACTCGAACAGCCGGCGCGGTCGGCTCGAGTCAGGACGGGGCTCGACACTTGGGTACGGCGTCGCCGCCCCTTTCATCAATCGCGGCCAGGCGCTCCAATGAGCGCCGCCACCGAGCGGCCGGGCGCTGGTGATATCCGGGAACTGCTAGAGGATGCGCTCAAAGCGCCGGGGTTGGCGATCATCCTCGAGACGCGACTTGACGATGTCTGGACTTACGCCGAGTTCGAGGGCAACCCATGCTCGCATCACCATCACGCTCTCGGCCCAGGCGTGCATGACGTCAATGTCGTCGGGCTTCGCGCGGTTCGCGTGTTTGAGACCGTTGTAGGTGTCGATTGTGCGTGATGCCCACTCTCCGCCATCGAACGGGAGGCAGTCGGGAACGTCGGCCAGGATCCGGGCGAACCGCGTCTTCAAGGTCGCGCTGCCCGCAGCTCTCTCGGACTGGCCGTCTCGGAGGAGTAGGAGGAACCCGAGGGCTTCCAAGCCCGGCCCGGTGTGCGCGAGGCGCGTGTGGGGCGTGGTGTTGCGTAGACCGAGGCTTGAGATCACGGGATCAAGAGCACGCGCGAACTCTTCCCGGAGCGCGATCCAGCGGCCGAGACCGCCAACTCCGAGTTCATGGAAGGTGACAAGGTGACCGTGCCAGCCGATCGGGGGCGGTGTGCGCTCATCGTCTCCAACTACTACCTCACGCCACTGCTCGCCGTGAACTTCACCGTCCATCGTCGTGAGGGGATCGTCGGCGCGCAACGCGTAGACCGGTACGCACGATTCGTCGCGCCACCTCGACAGGACGAGCAGATCCCGAATGGCGCGATGGAGGTTCATGTGAACGTCCCAGTCGAGCGGATCTGCACTTCGGGTAATGCAACGCACAAGATCGAGCAGCACCCGACGATCCCGACCCTCTTCAGGAACAACCTGCCAGGTTGGCCAGAGCGTGAGCTCCATTCCACTGAAGGTGCCGACCTCGATCGGCATTACGACGACGGACCGGAGGACCACGCTAGTTGGAGCCCGGCGGTCATAGTCCTCGTCCCACGAGGTGACGCCGAGCCACTCGCGTAGGCCCGACACTTCAGATTGCAATCCCTGAGGGCGGTCGAACTCGAGGTCAGCGTGAACGCCCATGATCGCCGCCTTGGCCCACAGCGTTCCACTCCCTGGCCCAAGTGCGTTGGCGTGGTACCCGTGTGCCCAGCAGCGAATCAGGAGCACCGCGCCATGCGAGTCTTGGAACACGACGCGCCGCGGAACTGGCCTCGCGTCCTTCGGTTCTGTGCCGGCGATGAATCCGCCGCCGCGCAGAAACCAACGCGCGTACGGCACATCAGGCCCCGACCAAGCCACGGTCACACCGATGCCCTCATCGGACCTCTCTAGCGTGACCTTAACCTCAGGCGTGTCGGGGTATGAATCGTAGAAGTCGCCAGTTCGTCGCACACCCCTCTGTAGCTCGTTCGGCATCCATCTCCTCCGAGCGTCAAGGTAGCAGCCGGGGTGCTGCGGCTGCTCGCTCTCACCCGCCGCCCGAACTCGAGTCTGCTACGACGAGATTCCGATCGAGACATGCTCGACTGTTGTCATCGAATCCATGTCAACTCCGCCGTTCTCGGCCCACCGTTCATTCCGCGCAAGAGGATCCGACCCGAGAGTGGCGCGGTGGCCCAGTGAGATGCTGAGCGGATGGATGGAACGCAGGTTGGATTCGCAAGGTCTCGAACACCGATCAGGACCTCACGCCCAGCGCGGTGCACTGCTGCGCATGCGAGTTCGCGACGCGAACACCTAACGTAGATCACGGTTTGACCGGCACGAACCGGGCCAGGCCCGGGCTGTCTTCAACGCATCCGCGCCGTCGTGTCGAACGCCGCGAGCTCGTCCGGGTGCAGTTGGTGCTGCACGACGAAGCTGCGGTCCTTGACCCGCCAGAGCCCCTGCCCAGTCCCGAGGGTCGGCAGCAACTTCTGCTCCGTCCCTGACAGCCCGAGCGCCGTCGCGGTCGAGCCGAGTTGGTCGGGCTCCTGCCGGTACACAATCCGAGTCTCCGCGTTCGCCAGCAGCGATGCGGCGAGTGCGCGCATGGCGCTGCCGGAGTCGCCGACGTTGTCGAGGTCGGTGAGTTTGTGGAAGACGAGCATGTTGGCGATGCCGTAGTGGCGTGCGAGGCGCCATTGGGCATCCATGCGACGGAGCAGGGCGGGGTAGGCCATGAGGCGCCAGGCTTCGTCGTAGATGACCCAGCGTTGTCCGCCGGCGGGGTCGGAGAGTGCGGATTCCATCCACGCCGACGAGCACGTCATCAGCACCGAGATCAGGGTGGAGTTCTCGGCGACGCGGGAGAGGTCGAGGGAGACCATCGGCAGGGTCGGGTCGAAGCGGACGGTGGAGGGTCCGTCGAAGAGGCCGGCGAGGTCGCCGGCGACGAGGCGGCGGAGGGCGTGCCCGACGAGGCGGCCGTCTTCGGCGAGGCGTCCTTCACGGTCATCCTCGACGCTCGGGGTGAGGATGCGGTCGACGACCATCGGCAGGATGGGCACTTCCGCGGTGCGGACGGTGTCGGCGAGGGCGAGGTCGATCGCGGTGTGCTCGAGTGGCGAGAGCGGTCGGTCGAGCACGGTTTCGGCGAGGGCCCCGATGAGTTCGCGGCGGCGGGCGGCGAGTTGGGCGGCCCATTCCGAATCGGATGCTCCGCTGGGCCGGTGTCCCTCATCCAACGGGTTGAGTCGATTCCGAAGCCCGTGCCCCAGGATGATGGCCTTCCCGCCGACGGCTTCGGCGACGGCGGTGTGTTCGCCTTTGGGGTCGCCGGGCACGTACACGCGCCGCCCGAACGGCAGCGAGCGGGTGTAGAGGGACTTGGCGAGAGAGGACTTGCCGGAGCCGACGATGCCGGCCAGGACGACGTTCGGGGCGGTGATCATGCCCTGCTGGTAGAGCACCCACGGGTCGTAGACGAACGAGCCGCCCGAGTAGAGGTCCTGCCCGACGAACACCCCGGCCGAGCCGAGGCCGGCTTCGGCGAGGAACGGGTAGTGCCCGGCGAGCGTGGCCGACGTGTCCTGGTGCTTCGGTAACCGCAACCTGCCCGGCGTGCGGAGGGCGGCCGGGCCGGGTTCGCCGGCGGCGGGCAGGTAGGCGGCGGAGCGGGCTTCGGCGCGTTCGGTCTCGTAGCGGGCGCGTCGCTGCGCGCTGGTGGCCTTGCGGGCATCCTGTTGGATGCCGGATGCGGTTCGTTGTCGGGCGCGCCGGTCCTGGCGGCGCTCATCGCGTGGCGCGACGAGGGAGGCGGTGTGGAGGCGCTCGTCGATGCTCACAACGCCACCGCACGCCCAGCTCGCGACCCGACCGCGGGCGAGGGGTTGGCGAGCGAGGCATCCGCGACCGCTTGCGGCGACCGCTCGAACGGCGCGAGCTCCCGCCCGCCGGCTTCGGGGGCGGGTTCGTAGCGGCGCAGCAGGGAGACGTAGCCGAAGGTGTCGCTGTATGTCAGCGCGTACGGGGAGCCGAACGGTTCGATCGTGTGATCGGTGCTGCCGGCCGGCACGTGGTCGTACACGTACCCGGCCTCGAGCGAGGCCTGCACGCTCGCCTCGCCGTGGTCGTACTCGCTGAGACGGTAGATCGCCGAGATCGGCCCCTCCCGATCGATCATGGCGAGCAGGCCCTCGGCCTCCTCGCCCTGCAGGAAGACGACGCTGATCCACCGCGTCGCAGGCTCGTCACGCTCGAAGGGGTACATGCTCGGCTCCAATCAGGATGCTTCGCATGACAGGTGTGTCTCCTTCCGACAGCGGCGGGGGGCTATGGGGCTCGACTGTCACCTTCGGTGGCGCGTTCAAACTGCTCGTCTTCGTAGAGCGCAATGATGTGCTTGCCGCGGAATCGAACCGTGGATCCGGGCTGCAGCCCCCAAATCACCACTGGCTCGTTGTCCAGGTTTCCCCAATAACGGTCGCCCTTCACCTTCGTGACTTGCACCCACATGCGCTCACCCCCTTCGTGTTCGCTGTTGAAGCCGAGCTTCACGATGTCGCCAACTCGGACATTGTCCTTGTGCCGCTGCTCCGGGATCTCGAAGGTATCTGGCCACTCCGCATTCATTGCCACGCCGTCCGTGAGCGTCCATCGATCCCACAGGCGTCCTCTCGACCACACCGCGAGACGGCCGAATAGGCCCTCGGTCAGGCTTCGCTCGAGTTGTTGCGCGGCCCAGATCGGCTGCTCCCACCGCGCCACCACGTAGAGCTCAGCGATCATCTCCTTGCGTCGCGGATCATCTCTCCGAAATCCGAGTGAGGCGAGACGCACAACCACGCCAGGAGCGAACCCCCAAACAAGAATGATGAGGCCGAGCGCCGGAAAGAAAAGGGTCGTCGGAGTCGCAATGACTAGTTCCAAAATCTCGCTCACCAGATCGCCGGCCTCAACTGAATACGCGTGAAGCGAGGATCAGTCGCAGCTCGTGCTTTCACTGCGCCGAGTTGCTCGAGCCCATAGTCGGTCAATGTGTAGTAGCGCCGGGGCGGGCGCTTCTCGGAGATCTCAGCCTGATCTTCCCAACCATCATCGAGCCAGCCTTCCTCGTAAAGGCGTCCGAGCAGTGGATAGAGAACCCCGGAACGAATCCCTGTCGTCTTTGTCAGGTCGTAGCCCCAATGGCGCCTGTCAGGATCAGCGGTCAACGCAATCGCTACCGCAACTAGGTTCGGCGTATACTTCACGCTCCAAACCTACATAGGTATGTTCAAACACGCAAGCCGTCGCACGACGTGTCATCACCTCGGAACCTGGAGGGGTCCTGGGATCCAGGACCCCCGTTCACCTTCAGAATTCGGGAAGGCTGAGCAGGTTGTTGCTCCACTTGCCGTCGGCATAGGTCCGGAGATAGGGCTGCGTGCCCTGCTCCCGGACCACGCCAACTCGCACGCGGTTCGCGCCAGTGCCGACGTAGGCCTCGCCGTTGTTCTCCACCCACTGGACGAGGGTGGGCTTGTCAGTTGTGCCTGCCTCGCCCGGCGACGTCCACTTGTACGAAACGATGGACTGGTGGTTCTTGGGCACGGAGCCGAAACGCACGTGCGTGATCTCGATCGCCACTATTGGGCTCGCTTTCTCCCCACCACACCGCCGTGGGGAATTCGGGTTTCGGGCCTGATTCCCCGATCTGGCCCGTGTTTCAAGTGAAGCACGGACCTCCGACATCGCCAGGTCTGGCGGCCCAGGTGGCAGCGACAGCCTCAGATGGAACGGCAGAGCGGGAGCGCCGCCGCGGTGAACGCCTGCGCCTGCTGTCCGACGAGCCGCCTCACTTCGCACGACGCCTGGATCGCCGCCTGCTCGATGGCCGCGACGGCGGCGTCGAGCTCGTCAACCGTCGGCGCGGTCACTGAGATGAGGCCGGTCACTCGCAGCACGCCGTGGCCGGCGGTGAGGTCGGCTTCCTGCTGGAGGACGTCTTCGTACTCGGCGGAGGCGGAGGCGTCCTCGATCTGGCCGATGCGGCGGCGTTGGTGGGCGTCGGAGATGAGTTCGGTTTTCTTCTTGCGGAGGTCGCGGGCGGCTTGGTCGGCGCGGACGGGGAGGTAGTGGAGGGCGACGGTGCGGAGGATGCCGTTGGTGAAGACCATGGGGGCGAGGAAGCCGGGGTAGACCTGCGTGCGGGGCCATTCCGAGATCCAGAGGACGGCGTGGTGGGCGCTGTCGGTTCGGAGGCGGTCCCAGGTTTCGGTGACGGCGACTGGGCCGGCGGTGGCGAGGTCGCGGCCGATCTCCGGATGCCGCTCGAGGTCGACGCCGATCTGCGGGTCGTAGGCGGTGCGGAGCGCTGAGGCGAGCTCGGCGGCGTTGAGCCAGCCGCCGACGATGAGGTCCGCGGCGCGCAGGGCGCTGTTCAGGGCGGTCATCTCTTGGCGGAGGACGGCGGCGGCGCCGCGCATCCCGCTGCCGTTGGCGCGGATCTGCCGGGCGGATGCCTGCATGTCGAGGGCGAGGCTGATGGTGGTGGCGTGGCGTTCGCCGGTGGGGCCGGCGCGGTCGATGAGGTCGCGGTAGGTGTTCGCGGCCCAGGAGTCGTCGTCGATGCCGTGCCGTTCCCACCACTCGGCAAGTCCCGTGCCGGAGTCGGGCAGGGTGCGTTCGTTGACCTGGATGCGCGCGATGCGTCCGGAGCGGCAGGCGCCGGCGAGCACGCGCCCCCACCCGTTGACGCGGCGGTGCTGCTCGCCCGGGTCGAGGAGCGCGAACGCCGGGTGGGAGATCGCGACGATCGCGGTGAGGGTCTGCTGGTGCGGGTCGTGGATCATCACGGCGCCGGTCTCAGGGTCGTGCCATTCCCGCAAGGATGCCGCGTCGCCGGGCAGGGCGAGGGTGCCGACGGGTCGCGGTTTGATGATGCGGCGCCGGTAGGTGAGCTGCCCGGCGGCTTTGCGGAGCATCCATCTGGTGGTGATGGGCACCCACTCGACGAGCTTGCGTCCGCCGATCGGGATCGCCGCCGTCAGTGCGGCGGTACCCCAGATGGGCGCGGTCCAGGCGACGCCGGTCGCGCCGGCCGTGTAGAGCGCGACGACGAGGGTGACCAGGGCGAAGGAGAGTGCGATGAGCTGCGGGGCCGAGAGGCCGAGCAGGATGCCTCGTTTCGTGAGCCGGGAGAACTGGACCGGTGCGAGCCGGTAGTCGTGGCCGGTGGAGTGCGTCATGGGTCAGGCATCCTTCCTGGTGCGCGGCGGCGGGGTCGAAGTCGACGGTGCGGGCGGACGAGCTCGAGGGGCCGGGCCGGGTGAGGCCGGCGGCTGGGCAGGCGGCGGCGGGCTGACGGAGTCGCTGGCGGCGCTGGTGTGGGCGTCGCCGATCTGCCCGACGCCCTTGCCGGTGTTGTGCCCGGCCTTCGCGGAGGCGCCGACGACCTGGGCGCCCGCGACGACCGCGATCCCGACGGGCCCGGCCGCGGCGCCTGCACCGGCGGCCCCGGCACCGGCGGCGCTCCCGCCCGCGCT